>CAYMTC010000007.1:8662-9137 GCA_964393265.1 uncultured Thermoleophilia bacterium | reverse complement strand
TCTGGTTGCCCTCGCACAGGTTGGGAGTGCTGAGACCGGCGTGGTGCTGGGCGGCGTCGCTGATGCCACTGACCGACTGACCGTGGAGACACACGGGGACTCCGGCGGCCTCGGCGACCGCGGCGGCCTTGCGGAAGGCGAGGAGACCACCTGCCTCATGCGGTGAGAGCACGACGGCGTCGGCTGCTCGCAGGCGGCACACCTCGTAGACGTCCTCAGCCGTGAACACGCACTGGTCAGCTGCGATGGGCACGTCCACCGACTCCTTGACCTGCCGCAGGGCGGAGACGCTGAGCGGTGCCGTGGGCTGCTCTATCCACTCGGGGTCGTAGACGGCCAGCTTGCCGATCATGTGGATCGCCTCTGGCACGGACCACGCGCCGTTGGCGTCGAGGCGCAGGCGCGCATCGGCGATGGCGGCACGGACCGCGGCGGTGGTACGCAGGTCCAATTCCTCGCCGCGACCCACCTTGAC
>CAYMTC010000007.1:1759-8652 GCA_964393265.1 uncultured Thermoleophilia bacterium | reverse complement strand
GCGGGCACGGGCGGCCACCGTCTGCGGTGTGGCGCCCTGCGGGAACCCGAAGTAGTCCACGCTCTCGCGGACGGCCCCGCCGAGGAGCTCGTGTACAGGTCGCCCGGCGGCCTTGCCGGCGATGTCCCAGAGAGCTATCTCGAGGCCGGCCAGGGCCAAGCCGGCGGCCCATGGGGTGTGGTTGAACCCGCCCAAGTAGCGCGCCTTGGTCATGAGCCGCTGGATGTCCTGGGCGGGCTCGCCCACGAGCAGCGGGACGATGCCCAGCAGCGACGCGAGCGTACCCTCCGCAGGCATGCCGGCCGTGGACTCGCCGACACCCACGACACCCTCGTCGGTGCGGACCTCGACGAGGATGACCGTGGCGCCGTAGTCGACGCGGCCGGCCCAGTGGTAGGGCTCGCTGAACGCGAGCGCGAGGGGTGTGAGGTCTATCTGAGAGATCTTCATGTGCTGACTCCCTCGGCCTTCACGTGGTCACTGTCGCGGCTGCCAGACGTAGCTGCCGCTCGTGTCGATGTAGCCGACCTTGTTGCCGATCATGACGCGCGCCAGCCCGTCGCGGAAGGGGCGCGCGTCGTCCCATTGGGCCGGCAGCACCCAGTCGCCCGCGGCGTTGATGAAGCCCCAACGGTTCTGCTCGTCCGCGGCGGGTGCCAGGCCCTCGGAGAACTCCCATACCATGCTGAACGCGGCCGCGATGACCACCGTGCCGCCAGTGTCGATGAACCCCCACTTGCGGCCTATCTGCACGGGAGCCAAGCCCTGCGAGAAGCGGCCACAGTTGTCGAACACCAGGTCGATGACCACCGTGCCGCTGGAGTCGATGAAACCGTAGCGCACGCCACGGTTCACCCAACACAGACCCTCATGGAATTCATCGGCCCAGTCCCACTTGATCGGTAGCACGACGTTACCCTGGGTGTCGATGAAGCCCCACTTGTCGCCGATCTGCACTGCCGCCAGGCCTTCTGAGAACGTGCTCGCGTTGGCGAACCGCGGCTGGATGGCCCAACTGCCGCTGGTGTCGATGAAACCCTGCGCCTCGCCCTCGCCCATGGAAGCGATGGCCAGGCCCTCGGAGAACGGTAGGGCTGAGCCGAAGCGGGCAGGGATCACCAGGTTGCCGCTCGTGTCGATGTAGCCCAGGCCCTGCTGTGGGACAGCGACCATGGCCAGGCCCTCGGAGAAGTCGTCGCCCCAGTCGTACAGCGGCTGGACCACCAGAGTGCCGGTGCGGTCTATGTAACCGAACTGGTCGTCGATCTGCACAGGGTACAGCGTCGCTGGCGTGGGGGACGGACTGGGTGTCGGTGAAGGCGACGGACTAGGTGTGGGCGACGAGCTCGTCGTCGGGCTGGGTGAGGTGGATGCGAACGGCTCGTCGCCGTTGGCGAAGCCGAGCTGCCACACGGCGATGCCGATGCCGGCGGCCACGACCACCGCAGCGGCGATGATCGCCGGCAGCAGCCACCGGGGGCGCTGCGGCCCTGACGAGCCGTCCGGCTGCGACGGACCGCCCGGAGTGGGCGGTGGCGGGACCACGGACTCTCCGCCGCTGGACGCGGCCGGCGCCGACTCCACGGCCGCCGACTGCGCGGAGGAAGCCTCATCACTGCGTGTCTCCAGCTCGCTGGAAGTGGCACGTGCGGTCTCCGCGGTGGCGTCAGCGTCGCTGGAAGTGACGGGTAGGGTCTGCGGGGCCGCCTCGGGTTCGCTGGAAGTGACGGCTGCGGTCTCCTCAGGCGTGGCCTCGGGAGGGCCTACCTCGGGAGGGCCGGCCTCTGTAGGCGTGGCCGGCGTGGCAGCCGTGGCCCCGGGGTCGCTCGAACCGGTGGTCGTGGCCTCTGCGGAGGTGGCCTGCGCAGCATCGAGTTGCTCACGCTGCCGCCGAAGATCGGCGCCGCAGTTGCCACAGAAGTTGGCATCGTCGGGCACCGGCTTGCCGCACTGTGCACAGTACATGGCGACTCCCCTGCTCACCATGGATGTCGCAGCGCCGCGACGGCGTCCGGCCGAGAGCGCCGGGCACGTCGACGGCGCACGAGCGACTCCTCGCGCTGACAGGTCGAGTCTCTCATACGGCGAGCGTTCCTGACAGATGCTGTCACTGAGGGCGCTGCCGCCCGATGAGCTCCGTGGAAGTCCGGCACCAGCCGGATCCCGCGCGTGCCGATGGCTGGCTCAGGTGGGCAGCTGGCGGCGTGACGGGTGGGCCTCGTCCCCTTGGACGGAGCGCATCCTAAGACCTGGCATCAGACGGTCACCGCGCGCTTGAGGTCGGCGCTGAGACGCTGCAGCACCTCGACATCCTGCCACCCACAGTCACCTTGCGAGTAGCGTGCCCGTTCGTAGACCTCCGCTACGCCGGCAGCAGCGCCGCGTGCCTCATCGTCGATAGGCAGCAGCTGGAGATAGACCCTCACACTGACGGTGGGGCCGCGGACGTGCCCTGCGGACGCCAGCGAGTGCTCCAGACGCCGGTACTCCCGGCGCACCGCGTCCGCCGCGTCATGGGGCGGCCGGAGGCGGTCGACTCTTGCCAGGAAGGACGCCAGTCGCGACGCTACCCGCTGAGGCACGTCGCGGACGGTGGCGAGTGGCTCGTGCTCATCGAGCGGCGCCGGACGCAGCGCCCGGCGCCGCTTCGCGAGGTGCTTCCAGACGAGGAAGCCGACCATGGCTGCTACCGTCAGCGCGAGCGCCCAGCCGACGATCTCATCCAGGCTCCCCGGAGCTGCCGGGGCACGGCCGGCGGCGGGCGTCGCGGTCGGCGTCGAGGTAGCGCCTGGGAGCGGCTCATCGAGCGTCTCGCTCTGGTGCAGCCCGAACAGCTCTTGGATGAGCCGCACCAGCTGGCCGCCGATCCAGCCGAGGACGACGCCGAGTGCCTGTCGGGCTGCGCGGAGGCCGTCGCCGATCCAGCTGAGGAAGGTGGCGACGGGACCGCTCGCCGGGGCGGCGGCTACCGCCACAGCGACCACGGCCGTCAGCATGCCGACGACCACCGTCAGCACGCGCCCGTGCGCCCTGCTGAGTCTGCTCTCGCCAAGCTCGTAGTCCATCCGCGTGGACACGACGGAGAGGACGGCCGCCGCGACGGCTGCCAGGACCAGTACCAGGCTGCCGGGCAGGGGCCGCCCAGCAGCCTGCGCGATGACCAGAGCGGCGACGAGCGTCAGGCAGCAGCGTAGCGCGTGCACGATCGCGCCGCGGGGGTCTCTGCCCCCTGCAAGGCGGCTGCCGAGCCAGAGTGCGCCCGCGACTCCCATGACGTCACGTACCAAGGCGCCCGCGATGGACCCGCCTTGCCAGGGTCGTTCCACTGCGATGAGGGCGGCCACCACCGCTACCAACAGCGCGAGCGCGCCGGCCTGACGCCGACGCAACGCTGCGGCGCTGGCGCCGGGTGGGGCCGCGGCCAGCCACGCGCCGGCCGAGGTGAGGGTCAGCGCGCCGACCACGGTGACCGCCGGTGAGCAGTCGACCAGTAACGCCGCGAAGGCGCCGAGCCACAGCGACTCCAGCAGAATCCGAAGGGCCGGCGTGGCGATGTGTTCAAGCAGTCGCCAGAGCATCCTCATGCACCCAGTCGAACTGGGCTGGAACGCGCACGTCGACGCGCTGCGCATGCTCCGGCGGAGGCTCACCGACGAACACGACGGTGACCGGTGCTTCTCGCCGCAGGTGGTCGACCAGTGTCGCCGCCTGGGCGGAGAGCCGTGAGGTCACCAGCACGTACGCGGTCATCGCCCGCGGGGCTGCGACCTCCTGGGAGAGTCGCGGCTCGAAGAGCGGCGGCGACAGGGGGACGATGTGGCCCAGCGCCGTCAAGACCTCGGGGAGGGCATCGGCCAGCGGCTCAAGGTCGATCGTGGACCTGCCGCCGACTGTCTGGCCGTTGCTCGTGAGTCCCACGCTGCACCCCGACTCGGCTAGCCCGGCGGCGGCCGTGGCGGCGACCACGATGAGCAGCTCGAACAGTGTCCTGTCGAGGCCGCCCATGAGCTGGGTCGACGTGCGGAGGTCCAGCAGGAGGAACGCGCGCGACTCGGCCGCCGGCTCGAACTCACTCACGTGCAGCGCTCGTCGGCGTGCGGTCGCGCGCCAGTTGATGGCCCGCGCCGCGTCGCCCTGGCGGTACTCTCTGACCCCAGCCAGGCGCGCCGGGTCGGTCGCCAGAGCTCTGCGCACGTCGATGTCTCCGGGAAGCGTGCTCAGCAACACGTCCGGCTGTGGCAGACGCAGCACCTTGGGGAGTACCACGAACCGCTCTTCGGCGGGGAGCTCTAGCGCTGTCTCGGTGAACCCCAGCGGGTCGCCGCCCACCAACTCGATCGTGCCGAAGCGCTGCGGACCGCGCTGCGTGCACCGGCAGCGATGTCGACGGCGTACGGTCTCTTGCCAGCGCAGCGAGAACGACTGCACTACGATGTGACCGCTCAGCGAGGGGGCCTCCTGCACGCCAGAGGGTGTCTCGAGCGTCCGCGGCCAGTGGTCGCGCACCCGCAGCCAGGGGATCGGCAGCCACTTCTTGTTGGCGATCTCCGTGGTCACCTCGATCTCACCGCCCCACGCGACGGACCGCCGTGAGACGGTACGGCGGACGCTCACCGCCGTGAACACGTGACGGCGGCCCACAGCCACCAGGAGGGTGATGAGCAGCATGGCCACGGCTGCCACCATGAGCGCGGCCGAGCGCGACAGCGCCGCCGCCGCGATGGCGGCAGCGCCCAGCGTCAGGATGAGCCCGTAGCTCACCGCGCGGCCGCTAGCGGGGCGCGGTCTCCTCCGCCGGCACAGGGATCTCGCGGAGAGCGCGCGACACGACCTCACCGGCGGAGCGACGTTCCAGGAGCGCATCGCGCCGCAGCAGGATGCGATGGGCCAACACCGGCGACGCCAGCTCGTTCACGTCGTCGGGCACCACGTAGTCGCGGCCAGCCAAGAGGGCCGCCGCCTGAGCGGCGCGCATCAGCTGCACGGCCGCGCGCGGGCTGGCGCCCAGCTCTACGTCGGCCGCGTCACGGGTGAAGCGCACGAGGGCGACGATGTAGGCCTCGACGTCGGGCGAGACGTAGACGCTCTCCAGCCACGCTCTGATCTGGAGTGCGTCGAACCCTTCCTCCAGCGCGGTGACGGCGGCCAGCGGGTCAGGGCCGCGGAAGCGCTCGAGGATGGCGATCTCCTCTTGTTCGCTGGGGTACCCCATCGACAGGCGCAGGAGGAAGCGGTCCAGTTGCGCTTCGGGGAGCGGGAACGTGCCTTTGAGTTCCACCGGGTTCTGGGTCGCAAGTACGAGGAACGGACGAGGCAGGGGATACGAGACGCCATCGGCGGTGACCTGACGCTCCTGCATGGCCTCCAGGAACGCCGATTGGGTACGGGGTGAAGCGCGATTGATCTCGTCGGCCAGGATGACGTTGGCGAACAGCGGGCCAGGCCGGAACTCGAACGCAGCCGTCCGCTCGGAGTAGACGACGGAACCGGTGACATCGGCCGGCAGGAGGTCGGGCGTGCACTGGACGCGTGAGGACTGCAGCCCTAGGACGGAGGCGAGCGTGCGGACCAACAGCGTCTTGGCCGTGCCGGGGACATCGTCAATAAGCACGTGCCCCTCGGCCAGCAGTGCCACGAGCAACAGCTTGGTCTGGGACTTCTTGCCGACGATGACGGCGCTGGTGCGCTCTACCACCTCGGCAGCTTGACGGCCTACGCTCTGCATGGTCCCTCCAGGACGGGTGTTCTCAACACAAGGCGCCCGCCTCCGCGCTGGTGCTCTCAAGCGTACCATCCCGTGCGTGGGCCCCGACACGCACGTCACTCAGCGTCGCGCTGACGGCACGTGAGTCTTACAGCACATTCACAGTGGAGTCACAGCGGCATCCTAGTAGCATGTGAGATACGTGGTGTGCGGGAAGAGACCGTGGGGCTGCCGTACCGGTCTGCCCACGAGTCAGGAGGGTGCGCATGTTCTTCACCTACGTCTGGCGCGAGCTGGCCCGTAGGAAGCGTCAGGCTGTGCTGACCTCGCTTGGCCTGGCACTCGGTGTAGCACTGGTGGTGGTCGTCTCGGCGGTGACCACTGGGGTAGGCGACGCCCAGGATGCCGTCCTGGAGTCGCTCTACGGAGTGGGTACGGACGTGACGGTCACCCGCTCGGTCGGGATGCAGGAGAGCATGCAGGGGAGCTTCCGTCTCAGCACCGACGACGTCGAGAAGGAGGGCGACCGCTTCGTCCGCGACACGGTCATCGCCACGCCAGGTGCCGGCACCTTCGCTGATGCCCGGGTCGCGGAGATCGACGACTTGGACGATGTGCGCTCTGCCGTGGGCGGCCTGCTGCTGACCAACGCCAGGATCAGCGGTGACTACGAGTGGCTTGAAGAGCGGGAGAAGATGGAGACCATGGCCGGGTCTGGTCAAGGCGGCATGTCACAGATGCAGAGCGGCGGTGGCATGCCGCCCATCGACATCACGACGTACTCCATGGCTGGCGTGGACGTGGCGCACGTCCAACTGGGGCCGTTGGGCGGCGTAGAGGTGGTCGACGGCCGCCTCTTCCGGCCCGCGGAGACGAAGGCTCGCGTCGTCGTGGTGAGCGACGCGTACGCTGCCCAGAACGACCTGAGCGTGGGCGACCGTGTCACCGTGGCGACCGAGAAGTACCGGGTGATCGGCGTCGTCGCGTCGCAAGCCGGTGGTGAGGCGCCCAACGTGTTCCTGCCGTTGGGCCGTGCTCAGAGGTTGGCCGACACGGGGCGCCGAGTGAACCAGATCTACATCCGCGCGCGCAGCGCTGAGGTCATCCCTGCTGTGGAGAGGAAGGTCGCTTCGCTGCTACCGTCCGCGACCGTCACGAGCGCCAAGGATCTGGCTGGACAGGTGAGCGG
>CAYMTC010000007.1:0-1749 GCA_964393265.1 uncultured Thermoleophilia bacterium | reverse complement strand
ATGCCTCGGACCTGGCGGACCGGCTCGGGGCGTGGGTGGCTGCAGCCGTGTTGACGGCGGCCTTCCTCGTCGCCGCTCTGCTGACTCTGTCGGGGGTCTCGCGGCGCACCACCGAGTTCGGGACGCTGAAGGCCCTGGGCTGGCGCAGCCGGCGCGTGGTGGGGCAAGTGCTGGGGGAGTCCCTCCTGCAGGGCGTGTTGGGGGCGGTGCTGGGCGTAGGGCTCGGAGTCCTCGGCGCTTACCTGGTCGCGGAGCTGTCGCCTGGCCTCCAGGCGTCTGTGAGCACAGGCCCTCAGCTGGACGCGGGGTCGGGCATGTTGGACCGCATGGCCAGCGAGTTCCTCACCACCACCAGGACCGTGAGCCTCGAGCTCACAGCGCCCGTCGGCGTCTCCCTGGTGGTGCAGGCGGTCGGTCTGGCGCTGGGCGGTGCGCTGCTGGCCGGCATGCTGGGCGGCTGGAGAGCTGCACGCCTCAGGCCGGGTGAGGCGCTGAGGAGGGTGGAATGAAGCGCCTGGACAGCGAGATGGAGCGCGCTCGCGGGACTGGACTGCTCGATCCGGGACTGCTGCGGAGGGCTGCGGCTTCCTCCCTCGTCGACATCATCGAGAGTGCTCCGTCCGGTGGTCCCTTGTACGAGCTGTGCGGCGTCACCAAGCGCTTTCGGCGCCGCGGCGCCGATGTAGCGGCACTGGAGGATGTCGACCTCGCCGTCGAGCCTGGCGAATGGGTCGTCGTCATGGGTCCCACGGGGTCTGGGAAGTCGACGCTCCTCATGTTGCTGGGAGCCCTGGACAGCCCCACATCGGGCACGCTGCGCTGCGAGGGTCGTGAGCTCAGCGATCTCCACGAGAGCGAGCTCTGTGCGCTTCGCGGCCGCCTCTTCGGCTTCGTGTTCCAGTCGTTCAACCTCATCCCGACGCTCACCGCTCTGGAGAACGTCGAGACCGCGCTGGTGCCACTTGATGTGGCCGCCGCGGAGCGGCGGCGGCGCGCCCTCGAGGCCTTGGCGGACGTGGGCCTGCGCGGGCGGGCCGGCCACGTGCCGTCCGAGCTCTCGGGCGGTGAGCAGCAGCGGTGCGCCATAGCGCGGGCGCTGGTCAAGGAGCCGCACGTGCTGCTTGCCGACGAGCCCACCGGCAACCTCGACGAGCGTACTCGTGACGACATCGTCGATGTGCTCGAGTCGGTGTGGCGCGACCGCGGCAAGACGCTGATCGTGGTGACCCACGACAGCGCGGTGGCGGCTCGCGCGCCCCGGCTGCTGCGTCTCGACGACGGGCGCCTGGTCGAGGATGTGCGGAGCCCGGCGGCGGTAGGTAGCATCTAAGGGGAAGCGCGAGCCCCGGAGCTGCGCTGCGGGGGACTTTGGCGCAGCGCGCCCGTCGCTTGACGCACGGCCCATCCTCCGGTAGACATGGTGACGGCACGTATGGCCCTTGGGCCATGGGGAAGACGGTGCGAGACCGTCGCGGACCCGCCGCTGTGACCGGGGACGAACGCCGCTCATGCCACTGTCGTTGACGATGGGAAGGCGCGGTCAGTAGGAGTATCCGGAAGCCAGAAGACCCGGCGTGCCTGCCGACACGTGGAGTCCTCGTGGTCGTGGGACTCGTCGACAGACAAGAGGATGAGAAACGGCATCCCCGGATCCGCACTGCGGGTCCGGGGATGCCGTTTCTTGGGGCTGTGGGCGCCGCTGTAGGGTGCCGACAGCCGGGTGGCCGCTCAACGAGCCACGCGGTGCAG
>CAYMTC010000006.1:2768-19178 GCA_964393265.1 uncultured Thermoleophilia bacterium | reverse complement strand
GCGCCTCTGCCTGCGCCAGGGTGCGGGGAAAGCCGTCGAGCAAGAATCCCGCGGCCGCGTCAGGCTGAGCAAGACGCTCGCGGATGATCCCTACCACGACCTCGTCGGGCACGAGCTCGCCCGCCTGCATGTGTCTCTGTGCCTCGCGCCCCAGCGGCGTGTCTTGCGCCACCGCGGCGCGCAGCATCTCGCCGGTGGAGATGTGCGGAAGACCGAACTCAGCGACGATCCGTTCCGCCTGGGTACCCTTGCCTGCCCCAGGCGCGCCGAGGAGCACCACGTTCATCTGCTGGTCTGTCACCGCACACCTCCGTGCTCATGCGCCGCTTGCCCGGGCGCTGAGCCTTGCGAAGTCCTCGCCAGAGACGAGACTACTTGAGGAAGCCCTCGTAGTGGCGCATGAGCAGCTGTGCCTCCATCTGCCGCATCGTGTCGAGCGCCACACCCACCACGATGAGGATAGACGTGCCGCCAAAGTAGAACTGCACGTCGAGGAAGCGGAACAGGAACCACGGCAGCGCCGTGACGAGAGCGAGGAACAGCGCACCGGGCAAAGTGAGGCGCGTGAGGATGCGGTCCAGGTACTCGGCAGTGGGCCTACCCGGACGCACACCGGGGATGAAGCCACCGTACTTCTTGAGGTTGTCGGCCTGGTCGACGGGGTTGAAGGTCACCGCCGTGTAGAAGTACGTGAAGAGAACGATGAGGATGGCCTCGCCGATGAGGTACGGCAACGTGTTGGGGCCGAACCACTCGGCGAACGTGGCCGTGGGCCCTGTAGGGATCATCTGGGCCAGAGTAGGCGGGATCATCATGAAGCTCGAAGCGAAGATGATGGGCATGACGCCGGCCATGTTCACCTTGAGCGGTATGAACGTGCTGGAGCCTCCCATCATGCGCCGGCCCACCACCCGCTTGGCGTACTGCACGGGCACCCGACGCTCGCCGGTGGTGATCCAGACCACGCCCACGATCACCGCCAGGGCGATGATGGCGAACGTGACGCGAGCAGCGATGCTCATGCCGTAGATGAACACGTAGATGCCGTTGGGCAGCCCTGAGATGATGCTGATGAAGATCATGAGGGACATGCCGTTGCCGATGCCACGGGCGGTGATGAGCTCGCCCAGCCACATGACCGCCGTGGTGCCTGCCGTGAGGGTGATCACGATGAGCACGGCGCGCATGACGTTGAGGTCGGGCAACGCCTCGGGATACGAGCGGAACAGGAAGATGTAGGCGACGGACTGCATGAGGGCCAAGCCGACCGTGAGGAAGCGGGTGTACTTCGTGATCGTCTTCTGACCCTGCTCGCCCTCCTTTGACAGCGCCTCGAGCCGTGGGATGACCACGGTGAGCAGCTGCATGATGATGGACGCGGTGATGTAGGGCATGATGCCCAGCGCGAACACGGCGGTGCGGCCAAGCGCGCCGCCGGAGAACAGGTCGAGGAAGCCGAAGACCCCTGCCGCACCGCTCTCGAAGAACTCCTCGAGCGCCTTGGCGTCTATGCCCGGCACCGGGACGTGACAACCGAAGCGGTAGATGGCGATGATGCCGGCCGTGAAGAGGAGCTTGGTGCGCAGCTCCGGGACCTTCCAGGCATTCGCAAGCGACTGCCACAGCTTGTTGTTCAACGTACGACCCTCCGCCGGGACGATTCTAGAGGAGCTCTACCTTGCCGCCGGCGGCCTCTATCTTGCGGACGGCCGCCGCCGAGAACGCATGCATGCGGACGGTGAGCGCCACGGAGATGTCGCCTCCGGCGAGGACCTTGATCGGCGTACGGGTGTTCTTGACGATGCGCTTCTCGACCAGTGCTTGCGGCGTCACTTCCGAGCCGGCGGGGAATGCTCCCGCCAGACGGCCCACGTTGACGGGCACGTTGTAGGTACGGAAGGGACCTATGGGCATGCTCTTCTTCATGTGCGGGCCACGGAGCTTGCCGAGCCGCATGTAGATGGGCATCTGGCCGCCCTCGTAGCCGGGCCGCACGCCACCGCCGCTACGAGCGTTGAAACCCTTGTGGCCGTGGCCGCCAGTCTTGCCCTGGCCGGTGCCCTTGCCGCGTCCCAGACGCTTGGTGGACTTGGTGGAGCCCGGCGCCGGTTTGAGGTTGTGGAGTCCGATCTCGGTCATGTCACTTCTTCTCTGCGGGGCGTACCTCGACCAGGTACGCGACTTTGTGGATCATGCCGCGCACCACCGGTGTGTCGTCGTGCACGACAGTGTGGTGGAGACGCTTGAGGCCCAGGGCGCGCAAAGTACCGCGGTGGCTGGGCGGCGAGCCGATCTCGCTCTTCACCTGAGTGATCTCCAGACGCGCCATGCCGCTCAGGCCTCCTTGGCTACAGCATCCGCCGCGGCCGCTTCGGTGTCGGGCACCTTAGCATCGGCGGCGGCCGAACCTGCCTGAGCGGTGAGCTGGGGGTCTGCCACCGACTCCATGCCTAGCACCTGGCGCACCGAGATACCACGCAGCCTAGCGACGTCCTGCGGTGTCTTGAGCGAGCGCAGACCCTGCACCGTACCACGCACGAGATTGATGGGGTTGGTGGTACCCAGTGACTTGGTCAGCACGTCCCTCACACCGGCCAACTCCAGGACGGCGCGCACACCGCCGGCGGCGATGACGCCCGTGCCGGGGGCGGCCGGCTTCATGAACACCCGCGCCGCGCCGAACACCCCTGTGACCTCATGTGGGATGGTCGTGCGATAGATCGGCACGCGGAACATGCTCTTCTTGGCATCTTCGATAGCCTTCTGGATAGCCAGTGGCACCTCGCGCGCCTTGCCGTACCCGGCGCCCACCATGCCGTTCTCGTCACCCACCACTACCAGTGCCGTGAACGAGAACCGCCGACCGCCCTTGACGACCTTGGCGACGCGGTTGATGTCGACCACTCGTTCCTTGAGCTCGGATGCTTCTCTGTCAAATCTGGCCACGGGCTTACCAATCTCCTCGTTAGAACGCGAGGCCGCCCTCACGTGCACCTTCGGCGAGCGCCTTGACGCGGCCGTGGTACAGGTAACCAGAGCGGTCGAACACGACTGTGCGAATGCCTTTCTCTGCGGCGCGCTTGGCGAGCAACTCGCCTACCTTGCGCGCCGCTGCTGACTTGTCCAAGCCCTCCTCGGCGACCTCTTGTGAACGGGCCGCCGCGAGCGTGGTACCCGACACGTCGTCGATGAGTTGGCCGTAGATGGCGCGGTTGGAGCGAAAGACGGCGACCCGAGGACGCTCGGCTGTACCGGACACTTTGCCCCGGATACGCGTATGCCGCCTGCTCCTCGCTGCCCTGACTGACTGTGCGCTCATTGCGTTCGCTGTCCTCTGCTGTCTGAGCGGGTCATGCCCGCTTGCCGACCTTGCGCTGCACGTACTCACCCGCGTAGCGCACACCCTTGCCCTTGTACGGCTCTGGCGGACGCAGACGGCGGATCTTGGCGGCCACTTCGCCGACCGCTTGCTTGTCGATGCCCTTCACCAGCACCACCGTGGGCTGCGGCACCTCGAACTCGATACCCTGCGGAGGCACGATGACCACGGGATGGCTGAAGCCAAGCAGCAACTCGAGCTTGGCGTCCTTGACGGCGGCGCGATACCCGACGCCGACGATCTCCAGCCGCTTGGTGAAGCCGTTGGTGACGCCCTCGACCATGTTGGCCACCAGCGATCGCGTGAGACCGTGGAGAGAGCGATGCGTACCGCGGTCGCTGGGCCGGCGCACCGTGAGCACATCGCCGTCGCGCTCGATGGCCATCTCGCGCGGCACACGCTGTGCCAGCTCGCCCTTAGGACCCTTGACCGTGACCACTCCGTCGGCGTACGTGAAATCGACGCCCGTAGGCAGGTTGATTGGCGCTTTTCCGATCCTCGACATGCTCTTCCTTACCAGATGAAGCAGATGACCTCGCCGCCCACGCCCATGCGCTTGGCGTCGGCGCTGGTGACGACGCCGCTGGAGGTCGAGATGATGGCCGTACCCAGCCCGCCAAGCACCTTTGGCAGCGTCTCCTTGCTGGCGTAGATGCGACGGCCCGGCTTGGACACTCTCTTGATCCCGGAGATCACCCGCTCGCGGTTCTTGCCGTACTTGAGGTGGACCGTGATCACCTGGCCTGGACCCGACAAGGCGACCTCGTACTTGGCGATGTAGCCCTGCTCCTGCAGCAGACGAGCGATCTCGATCTTCATCTTCGAGGCCGGGATCTCGACCGTCTCATGACGCGCCGTGTTGGCGTTGCGGAGACGCGTGAGCATGTCGGCGATGGGGTCTGTCATTGACACCGTGGATCGCCTCCTTACCAGCTCGACTTGGTAAGACCCGGGATGACACCCTCGTGCGCCATCTCGCGCAGGCAGATGCGGCACAGGCCGAACTGGCGGTAGTACGCACGCGGGCGACCACAGCGAGAGCAACGGTTGTACTCGCGCGTCTTGTACCGCTGCGGGCGAGCTGCTTTGACTACTAGCGACTTCTTGGCCATTACCGGATCACTCCTGGTTGCTGCGGAAGGGCATGCCCATCTTGGCGAGCAGGGCACGGCCCTCCTCGTCCGTCTTCGCCGTGGTGGTGATGCATATATTGAGCCCCCGGGTCTGATCGACCGAGTCGTAGTCGATCTCCGGGAAGATGGTCTGCTCGCGGATGCCGACCGCGAAGTTGCCGCGGCCGTCGAACTGCCGCGGCGAGATGCCACGAAAGTCGCGGATGCGTGGCAAGGCGATGCTGATGAGACGGTCGAGCATCTCGTACATGCGGTCACCACGGAGGGTGACGGAGCAACCGATAGCCATGCCCTCGCGCAGCTTGAAGCCCGCGATGGACTTGCGCGCGCGGTTCACCCGCGGCCGCTGGCCGCTGATGAGCGACAGCTCCTCTACCGCGTCGTCAAGCAGCTTAGCATTCGTCTTGGCCTCACCGACGCCCATATTGAGCGTGATCTTGGTGATCTTGGGGACCTCCATGACGTTGCGGTACTGGAACTCGCTCATGAGCTCCGGCATCACTTCGTTGAGGTACTTGTCCTTGAGTCTCGCCATGACGTCCCTTACGCCTTGTCGATGTCTGCGCCGCAGCCGGGTCGCCGGCAGATGCGCACCTTGGTTCCGCCACTGGTGATGCGATACCCGACGCGCGTGGGCTTGTTGCACGCCGGACAAATGAGCATCACGCTCGACACGTCGATGGGCGCCTCACGCTCGATGACCCCGCCCTGCGGGTTCTTCTTGGGGTTCGGCTTGGTGTGCTTGTGCATCATGTTGAGGTGCTCGACCACCACGCGGTGCTTGTCCAGCTCCACGCGCAGCACCTTGCCGCTCTTGCCGGCCTCCTTGCCGGACATGACCATCACCTGGTCGCCCGTGTGGATCTTCATGCGTTTCATGCTTGTCCAGCCACCTCGACTTTGGCGCTCAGAGCACTTCGGGAGCCAGCGAGACGATCTTCATGAAGTTCTTCTCGCGCAGCTCGCGGGCTACGGGGCCGAAGATACGCGTGCCCCGTGGATTGCCCTGGTTGTCGATCAGCACCGCCGCGTTCTCGTCGAACGCGATGAACGTGCCATCCTTGCGCCCCAGCTCCTTCTTCGTGCGCACGACCACCGCTCTTACGACATCGCCTTTCTTGACGCTGCCGCCCGGCGTCGCTGACTTCACCGTGGCGACGATGGTGTCGCCCACGCGTGCGTAGCGGCGCCGTGAGCCACCCTTGATACGGATGCAGAGGATCTCTCTGGCGCCCGTGTTGTCGGCCACCCGCAATCTCGACTCAACCTGGATCATCTGCTGCCTCTACCGACTGTCGTAGCCGCTGCCCACCGCTTTGGATAGGGACGCGACATCCTTACTTGGCCCTCTCGAGCACCTCGAGCAGCCGCCACCGCTTGGTGGCACTGAGCGGCCGCGTCTCCACTACCCGCACAAGGTCGCCGACCTTCGCGGTGCCGTGCTCGTCGTGGACGTGCAGCTTGCTCGAGCGCCGCACGACCTTGCCGTACACATCGTGCTTCTGCGAGACGTCCACGCGCACGACTATGGTCTTCTCCATGGCATCGCTGACCACGATGCCGCGGCGCTCCTTACGACCCGGCACCCGTGCCGGCGCCGGCCGCTGAGCCTTCACCGTGCGCGCCGCGGCCTTAGCAGCCGGCTTGGCAGCAGCTGGCTTCTTGGCCGCCGCGGCCTTCTTGGCCGCCGTGCCAGCGGCACTCTTCCCAGCCGTCTTGCGCGCCGCCGACTTCCTCGCCGACGAGGCCGCGTCGCCGCTTGTCTTCTTGGTCGCCATCAGCTTTCACCACCACTGTCGAGCCGAGCCGCCTCACGCTCGTTTATGAGAGTCAACAGACGGGCGATCTCGCGCCGCGTGACTCCCAACCGGTGCGGGTCGTCCAGCTGGCCGGTCGCGTGCTGAAAACGGAGATTGAACAGCTCCCGACGAGTGTCCCGCAGCTTGACCGCAAGATCCTCGTCGGAGAGCTCGCGAAGCTGTTTAGCTTTCAAAGAGACTTCCTTCCCGAGTCACGAACTTGCAGTGGACGGGGAGCTTGTGACTCGCCAGCCGCATGGCCTCACGAGCCACCGGCTCGCTGACGCCGGCCAGCTCGAACAACACCTTACCGGGCTTCACCACAGCGACCCACTGGTCGGGCGAACCCTTGCCGCCGCCCATACGCGTCTCAGCGGCCTTGCGGGTCACCGGCTTGTGTGGGAAGACGTTGATCCACTCTTTGCCGGTGCGCTTGACGTAGCTCGTCATGGCGATACGAGCGGCCTCGATCTGGCGGCTGGTGACCCAACCACACTCTGTGGCCTTGAGCCCGTACTCGCCGAACTCCACGGTGGTACCGCCCTTGGCGGCACCCGCCATGCGACCACGGTGGTGTTTCCTGTGCTTGACTCGCTTTGGCAGTAACAAGCGTGACCGCCCTTATCCGTGCTGCTCTTGGTATACTGCGGGAGTGGGCGACGTTGCAGGTCGCGACGCCGCTGGGGCGCGGTCCTGAGCGCTCGCCGGCCGACGTTCGCGGCCAGCGGCACCACGGTCGCCGCGCGGGCCGCTGTACCGCCCTCCGCGCTGACCACCCGGCCTGTCGCCACGTGCACCAGCAGGACGCTCGCCGCGCGGGCCGCCGGAGCGTGGCGGACGGCGGTCGCGCCGCGGTGCGTCGCGCGCTTCCTGCTGCTCGCGGCGCTGCTCGGCGACGCTTCCGTCGGTCGAGACCTCGCCGCGGTTGACCCACACCTTGACACCGATGCGTCCGAAGGTCGTGCGCGCCTCGCGGAACCCGAAGTCGATGTCGGCGCGCAGCGTATGCAGAGGTACCTTTCCCTCGCTGTAGTGCTCGCTGCGCGACATCTCGGCTCCGCCGAGGCGGCCGCCGCAGCGGACACGCATGCCGACAGCCCCCGAGCGCATGGCGCTCGTGAGGGCCCGCTTCATGGCGCGCCGGAAGCTCACCCGGTTCTCGAGCTGCTCCGCGATGGACTGCGCCACGAGGCTGGCGTCCAGCTCTGGCCGCTTGACCTCGATGATGTTCACCTGGACGTTCTTGCCGGTCATGCGGAACAGCTCCTTGCGGAGCGCATCGACCTCCGAGCCACTCTTGCCGATCACGATGCCGGGGCGAGCGGTATGGATGTCGATGGTGATGTTGGTCTGGTCCTTACGGATCTCGATCCGCGAGATGCCCGCGTTGGACAAGCGCCGCATGATGTAGCCGCGGATGCGCCGATCCTCGGCCAGGAACGTGCCGTACTCCTTCTCTGTATACCAGTGCGACTTCCAGTCGTGGATGACGCCGACCCGGAAGCCGCCGGGGTGCACTTTCTGACCCACTACGAACGCTCCCTCTGTTCGACGGCGACGGTGATGTGACTGGTCCGCTTACGAATGCGGTTGACGCGCCCCATGGCGCGGAACTGCCAGCGCTTCAAGGTGGGGCCCTCGTCGACGAACGCCTCCTTCACGTAGAGGTCGGACGCCGCGAGGTCGTTGTTGTTCTCGGCATTGGCCACCGCGGAGTCGAGCACCTTGCGGACCACGACGGCAGCGCCGCGGTTGGCGAAGGTGAGAGCGGCGCGCGCATCGGCGACGGACTTGCCCCGGATAAGATCGACGACCTCGCGAGCCTTGCGAGGCGCGACCCGTATGTACTTTGCCTGTGCCCGTACTGCCATCGGTTACCTTCTCGACCCGCGAGCGTCGCGGACGTGCCCGCGGTAGGTGCGCGTGAGCGCGAACTCGCCCAGCTTGTGGCCGACCATGGACTCGGTGATGAACACGGGCACGTGCTTGCGCCCGTCGTGCACTGCGACGGTGTGGCCGACCATCTCAGGGAAGATGGTGGAAGTACGCGACCACGTCTTCACCATCTTCTTCTGGCCACTCGCGTTCATGGCGACGATGCGCGCCATGAGGCGCTCATCGACGTACGGTCCCTTCTTGGCTGACCTGCTCAACCGGTCTCCTCCTTATCCGCGCTTGCCGCGCTTGCGGCCGCGGATGATGTACATGTCCGACCGCTTGTGCTTGGGCCGCGTTCGGTAGCCGAGGGTGGGCACGCCCCAAGGCGTGACCGGATGACGGCCAGCGGTCGTCTTGCCCTCGCCGCCGCCGTGCGGATGGTCCACAGGGTTCATGGCAGTGCCGCGCACCGTAGGACGCACACCACGCCAGCGCGAGCGCCCGGCCTTGCCGCCGTCGATGTTGGAGTGGTCTGCGTTGCCCACCTCGCCCACCGTAGCACGGCACGCGAGCGGGATACGGCGCAGCTCGCCTGACGGCAGCCGCACCACGCCGAAGCCCTTCTCCTTGGCTTGCAGCTGCGCGCTGCCGCCGGCACTACGTACCAGTTGCGCCCCACGCGACGGCTGAAGCTCGATGTTGTGGATCGTGGTACCCGTGGGGATGTTGTCGAGCGGCAGGGCATTGCCCGGCTTGATGTCCGCCTGAGGACCCGACTCGACGACGTTACCCACCTGCATACCACGTGGCGCGACGATGTAGCGCTTCTCGCCATCGAGGTAGTGCAGGAGCGCGATGCGCGCAGACCGATTGGGGTCATACTCGATGTGTGCGACGCGGGCAGGCACTCCGTCCTTGTCCCGCTTGAAGTCGATGATGCGGTAGCGCCGCTTGTGCCCACCGCCGTGGTGGCGAGTGGTGATACGGCCGTTGTTGTTGCGGCCTCCCGTCTTCTTCATGGGCGTGACGAGCGACCGCTCGGGATGGTCGCGGGTGATGTCCTCGAACGTCTCGGTCGTCATGAACCGACGGCCGGGCGAGGTCGGCTTGTACTTCTTGATGCCCACTTACCTGCCCTCGAAGAATTCGATCTTGTCGCCTGGGGCCAGCTGAACGACCGCCTTCTTCCAGGCCCGCGTGTGCCCACGGTGGAAGCCGCGACGCTTGGGCTTGGGGTGCATGTTCATGGTAGCTACACCCTTGACCGTCACGTCGAAGAGCTCCTCGACGGCCTGAGCGATCATGGTCTTGTGCGCGTCTGGATGCACCTCGAAGGTGTACCGCTGGTCGTCGATCTGCTTGTAGCTCTTCTCCGAAATGATCGGTCTGATGATGATCTTCTCTGCTTCGATCATGAGCTATGCCTGGTCCAGGGCGCTGAACGCCTTCTCAGTGAACACGAGCGAACGAGCACGAAGCACCTGCTCGGTGGAGAGGCAGCGCACCTCGGTCGACTCTGCGTAGGCGAGGTTCCGCACCGACTTGCTCACGGCGGGCTCCTCGTTGGTCACGATCAGCACCGGCGCCGCGATGTCGAGCGCTATCAGCATGCGGTCCATGGCGCGCGTGCTGGGCTCCGAGAGCGTGATGCCACGGGCGACGAACACGTTACCCGCGTCGGCACGGCTGGAGAGGGCCATGCGCAGCGCTTTGGCGACGACTTTGCGATTGACCTTGATGGAGTGGTCGCGCGGCTGTGGCCCGAAGGCCGCGCCGCCTCCTACGCGCACAGGCGACTTGACGGAGCCCGCGCGGGCGCGTCCGGTGCCCTTCTGCCTATACATCTTGGCTGTAGTACCAGAGACCTCGCCGCGCGTCTTGCTGGACGCCGTACCGCGTCGACGAGAGGCCTGCTCACCGCGGACCACCAAATGGAGGACGCCGATGTCTGGCGTGACGCCGAAGCGCTCGGCTGAAAGCTTGATGGTCTCGAGGGCGCGGCCCTCCGCATCGACGACCGTGCCCTCGAGCGGGCCGAGTCCAGGGCGCTGTGCCTGCGACTTAGCAGGACGTGCCGCCGCTGTGGTCTTGGCAGGACTTGTCGCGCTCCGCGAAGGTGCGGCGGCAGGCGTCTCCTGCTCTGCCCGCTGCTTGGCGGCCGCCCTAGGCTTGGGCTGACTCCCAGCCTTGGACTTCGACGCTGACTTGGGCTTAGGAGCTGACTCTGCCTTGGCCGCCGTCTTGGTCTTGGCGCCCGACTTGGCCTTGGCCGCCGGCTCTTGCGTCGTCTTAGCCTTCGCGGAGTCCGCCGGCTTCTCCTCAGGCGCCGTCTTCTCTGCCGCGGCCTCGGCGTCCGTCTGAGTCGACTCAGACCTCGGCTTGCTGGTGCGCCGCGGACGGGCAGCCTTGGTCTCTGGCTGCTCGGCCGGCATCGCGCCGACGTCCTGAGCCGTAGGCTCGGTCCCGGCGGCTTCCGCTGCGGTCGTGTCCTTCGTGTCGTCTGCGGCCACTGCTTACCTGCCCTTGATGATGACGATGCTGTTCTTGGCACCAGGCACCGCGCCGCGCACGAGGAGCAGATTTCTCTCCTCGTCGGTGCGCACGACCCGTAGGCCGTGCTGCGTCACCCTGCGGCTGCCCATGTGCCCAGCCATGCGCACGCCCTTGAAGACCCTACTGGGATAGGCGCTGGCGCCGATGGACCCTGGCTGACGGATGTTGTGCGACCCGTGGGTCTCTGGACCGCGGCCGAAGTGGTGCCGCCGCACCGTACCCTGGAAGCCTTTACCCTTTGAGACGCCCCTGACGCTCACCGGTTGGCCATCGCTGAACGCCGACACGGTGACCGTGTCGCCCAGCGCGAGGTCACCCACGCCCGGGAACTCAGCGAGGTGCCGCTTGCCGTGCTTGAGTCCGGCCTTTTGGAGGTGGCCCAGCTGCGGCTTCGTGAGCTGCTTGTCCTTGCAGTCCTCGAACGCCAACTGGACGGCCTCGTAGCCGTCGACGCCGGCCGTCTTGACCTGCGTCACTACGCATGGACCAGCCTCGATGACGGTCACCGGCACTACGTTGCCGTCGTCATCGAACAGCTGCGTCATCCCTATCTTCTTGCCGATTATGCCGACCATCGTCCTACAGCTTGATCTCGATGTGCACACCCGCGGGAAGATCCAGTCGCATGAGCTGGTCGACCGTCTTGGGCGTGGGTTGATGGATGTCGATGAGACGCTTGTGCGTGCGGATCTCGAAGTGTTCGCGGGAGTCCTTGTCCTTGAACGGGCTCTTGATGACGCAGTAGACGTTCTTCTCCGTGGGGAGGGGCACCGGGCCCGAGATCGTCGCGCCGCTGCGCTGCGCCGTCTCCACGATGGACTGGGCACTGCGCTCTATGAGCTCGTGGTCGTAACTCTTGAGCCGTATGCGGATCTTCTGTTGAGCCACTCTAGCTGCCTTCTCGCTCCTGTTCACGCGTCCGGGCGTGTCCCTTACGGGGGCGTGAGGGACACGCCCGAGCCGTGCTGACTGCTGCGTCCTATTCGATGATCTCTGTGATAGCGCCAGCGCCGACGGTGCGGCCACCCTCGCGGATGGCGAACCGCTGGCCCTCTTCCATGGCGATGGGGGTGATGAGCTTGATCTCCATCACCGTGTTGTCGCCCGGCATCACCATCTCGACACCCTCTTCCAGGGTGATCACTCCGGTGACGTCGGTGGTACGGAAGTAGAACTGGGGCCGATAGCCGTTGAAGAACGGCGTGTGGCGACCACCCTCGTCCTTGGACAGGACGTACACCTGCGCCTTGTAGTGGGTGTGCGGTGTGATGCTGCCAGGCTTGGCAGCGACCATGCCGCGCTCCACTTCTTCGCGCTTGGTACCACGGAGCAGGATGCCGATGTTGTCGCCGGCACGCCCCTCGTCAAGCAGCTTGCGGAACATCTCGACGCCCGTGACGACGGTCTTCATCGGCTTGTCGCGCATACCGATGATCTCGACGTCCTCACCCACCTTGATGATGCCCCGCTCGACGCGGCCCGTGGTCACCGTGCCACGGCCAGTGATCGTGAACACGTCCTCGATCGGCATGAGGAAAGGCTTGTCAGTGTCACGCTCGGGCTCAGGAAGATACGTGTCGAGCGCCTCGGTGAGATCGAGGATGCTCTTGCACCACGGACAGTCATCCTTGCCGCACCCGCACTCGAGCGCCTTGAGCGCCGAGCCGCGGATCACGGGGAGATCATCGCCGGGGAAATCGTACTCTGTGAGCAGCTCGCGGACCTCCATCTCGACGAGATCGAGGAGCTCCTCATCGTCCACTAGATCGACCTTGTTCATGTACACGATGATGTGCGGCACGTTCACCTGGTGGGCCAGGAGGATGTGCTCGCGCGTCTGCGGCATGGGGCCGTCGTCCGCACCCACGACCAAGATGGCGGCGTCCATCTGGGCGGCACCGGTGATCATGTTCTTGATGTAGTCAGCGTGGCCCGGGCAGTCGACGTGCGCGTAGTGGCGCTTCTCTGTCTCGTACTCCACGTGAGCAGTAGCGATGGTGATGCCGCGCTCGCGCTCCTCGGGTGCCTTGTCGATCTGGTCGAAGGCGACGAACTCGGTAGAGCCGCTGCCGCGGTTCTGAAGCACGAGCGTGATGGCAGCAGTGAGGGTCGTCTTGCCGTGGTCGACGTGCCCGATGGTGCCCACGTTCATGTGGGGCTTGCTGCGATCGAACTTCTGCTTCGCCATCTAGAGCTCCTTTTGACTCGACACCCGAAGGCAGCGGTTTCGTTCCAGGGGGCCGTGCACCGGCCTCACCAAAGGTGGGCAGTATACACTGCGCCCTGTCGCGAGGGCAAACACGCATGGTGCAGCCGCAGCGGACATCCTCAGCCTCCGCGCACCTTGGCGACGATCTCAGCGGCGATGGACGCCGGGACCTCCGCGTAGTGCTTGAACTGCATGGTGTACGTGGCACGCCCTTGCGTCATGGATCGCAGCGCCGTGGCGTACCCGAACATCTGCGAGAGCGGCACCGTAGCCGCGATGACCTGCGTGGTGCCGCGCTGTTCCATGCCGTCGATGTGGCCTCGCCTGGAGGTGATGTCACCCATCACGTCGCCCATGAACTCGCCCGGAGTGACGACCTCCACGGCGACCATCGGCTCCAGCAGCACGGGTCGGGCGATCTGCGCCGCCGCCTTGAAAGCTAGCGAGCCGGCGATCTTGAAGGCCATGTCGCTGGAGTCCACCTCGTGGTAGGCCCCATCGACCAGCGACGCCTTGATGTCGACCATGGGGTATCCCGCGAGCACGCCCGTGCTCATGGCCTCCTGGATGCCCTCGTCCACCGCCGGGATGTAGTCGCGCGGGATGACACCGCCCACGATGCGACTCTCGAAGGAGTAGCCCTCGCCCTGCTCATTGGGCTCCAGATCGATGCGCACCACCCCGTACTGCCCGCGACCGCCGGTCTGACGCACGAACTTGCCTTCCACGTTCTGCACCGACTTGCCGATGGTCTCCCTGTACGCCACCTGCGGACGCCCTACGTTGGCGTCCACGTTGAACTCGCGTGTGAGCCTGTCGACGATGATCTCGAGGTGCAGCTCGCCCATGCCTTCGATGATCGTCTGGCCCGTCTCCTCATCCGAGTGCACTCGGAACGTGGGGTCTTCCTCGGCCAGCTTCTGGAGCGAGCTGCTCAACTTGTCCTCGTCGGCCTTGGTCTTGGGCTCGATAGCCACCGAGATGACCGGCTCGGGGAACACCATGGACTCGAGGATGACCGGCTTGTCTTGGGCGCAGAGAGTATCGCCGGTGGACGTGAGCTTGAGGCCCACCGCCGCCGCCAGCTCGCCGGCGTAGATGATGTCCCGGTCCTCGCGGTGGTTGGCGTGCATCTGCAGGATGCGGCTCAACCGCTCCTTCTTGCCCTTGTTGGCGTTGTAGACGTACGAGCCGGCCTTGAGCGAGCCCGAGTACACACGGAAGTAGGTGAGCTTGCCGACATACGGATCGACGGCGATCTTGAAGGCCAGCGCCGCGAACGGCTCATCGTCGGCGGTACGCCGAGTGACCTCCTCGCCGGCAGGCGTATGGCCGGTGACCGGCGGGACCTCGAGAGGCGAGGGCATGTAGTCGACCACGGCATCGAGCAGCGGTTGGACACCCTTGTTCTTGAAGCTCGAGCCGCAGAGCACAGGCGTGAGAGCGATGGCCAGCGTGCCCTTGCGGATGGCCCGACGAAGATCGAAGGGCGCTACATCGCGACCCTCAACGTAGGCCTCCATGACCCGGTCATCGTGATCTGCAGCCGCCTCCAGCAGGCGATGTCGGTAGTCCTCGGCAAGTTCGGCTAGCTGCGCCGGGATGGGTACCGTCTCCCACTCGGTGCCGAGCTCGTCCTTGTACACGATGGCGTTCATCTCGACGAGGTCGATGATGCCGTTGTAATCTGCCTCGCGCCCGATCGGGAGCTGCAACGCTACGGGGTTGGCGCCAAGCCGGTCCACCATCATCTGCAGCCCGCGGAAGAAGTCGGCGCCGATGCGGTCCATCTTGTTGATGTAGGCGATACGCGGGATGCTGTAGTGGTCTGCCTGCCGCCACACTGTCTCTGACTGTGGCTCCACGCCCCCTACGGAGCAGAACAAAGCCACCGCACCATCCAGCACCCGCAGGCTGCGTTCTACCTCGACGGTGAAGTCCACGTGGCCGGGTGTGTCTATGATGTTGATCGTGTGGTCGCGCCACGTACAGGTCGTGGCCGCAGAGGTGATGGTGATGCCCCGCTCCTGCTCCTGGGCCATCCAGTCCATGACTGCGGCGCCCTCGTGGACCTCGCCCATCTTATGCGTCTTACCCGTATAGTAGAGAATACGCTCCGTGGTCGTGGTCTTGCCGGCGTCGATGTGCGCCATGATCCCAATATTGCGTGTTCTCTCGAGTGTGTTGACCCGCATCGTTCCTCTGCCTTACCACGGCGTCCTGCCCCGGCTCTGGGGCCAGCAGCCCATCCACCGCCGCCGACCAAGCCGGCCGCGATGGCTGTCTCATGCGAACGGACCCCTGTGCGACGGCGCCGCGCAGGGGTCCGTGCAAGTCTTCTCTACCAGCGGTAGTGAGCGAAGGCCTTGTTGGCCTGCGCCATGCGGAAGATGTCGTCCTTCTTCTTGAAGGCACCGCCCTGGCCCGCCAGAGCGTCGAGCAGCTCGGCGGCCAGGCGGTCTTCCATAGTCTTCTCGCGCCGCTGCCGGGCGTAGGTGACCAACCAGCGGATGGCCAGCGTACGAGCACGCCTGCCTGGTACCTCGACCGGCACCTGGTAGGTGGCGCCGCCCACGCGGCGGCTGCGCACCTCGAGGTGCGGCGTGAGCGCCTGAATGGCCTCTTGCAGGACGTCGACCGGCTCGCGACCCGTCTTGGCGCGGACCTGCTCCAACGCCCCGTGCACGATCTTCTCAGCAGCAGACTTCTTGCCGTCCAGCAGCACCTTGTTGATGATCTGCGTGACCAGCTTGCTGTTGTAGACCGGGTCGGGGAGTACCTCGCGACGGGTGATGGTGCCTCTGCGCGGCATGGCTTACCTCCCGCCCTTGGGCGACTTGGCCCCATACTTGGAGCGGGCTTTGCGACGATCGGCGACGCCGGAGGCGTCGAGCGCAGCGCGGATGACCTTGTAGCGCACGCCGGGGATGTCCTTGACGCGACCGCCCCTGACCAGGACCACCGAGTGCTCCTGAAGGTTGTGGCCCACACCAGGGATGTACGACGTCACCTCCATGCCGTTCACGAGACGGACACGAGCGACCTTACGCAGAGCAGAGTTCGGCTTCTTTGGCGTGGTGGTGTACACGCGGGTGCACACGCCCCGCTTCTGCGGCGAGCCCTTGAGCGCCGGCGTCTTTGAGCGCTGAGTAGCCCGTTCGCGGCCCTTGCGCACCAGTTGGTTGATGGTCGCCATCTATCCTCTCTGTGGTCGGCTCTTGAGACAGCGGTCGCGTAGTCTATCAGCGCAGGCGGGTACGCGGCAAATGACACGCTCACGCACCATCCTCGCGTCGTGACGTCGCGACGCCTTCATACCCCTGTGTCACCGTCGCCCTGCGAGGCGGCGGGCTCAGCGCGATCGTCCTCCTGGCTCTCCACATCGTCGAGCGCAGCAGCCGCATCGTCCTCCGGCTCCTGCGGCGCGACGCTTGCATCAGCGGCAGCGCCGTCCGCTGC
>CAYMTC010000006.1:0-2758 GCA_964393265.1 uncultured Thermoleophilia bacterium | reverse complement strand
ATCTCGGGCTCCGACGAGCGCAGCGCGGTGTCGCCAAGGAACCCGAGATCGCCCGGCAGAGTCTGGAACGCTTCGTAAGCCTCCTGCTCGGCGGCCGCGCGCCCGGCGGGGAAGATCTCGATACCCCTGTACTTCTTGAGGCCAGTGCCAGCCGGGACCAGCTTGCCGATGATCACGTTCTCTTTGAGGCCGTGGAGATGGTCGACCTTGCCCTCGATCGCTGCGTCGGTAAGGACCTTGGTCGTCTCCTGGAACGAGGCAGCCGAGAGGAAGCTCTCGGTGGCCAGCGATGCCTTCGTTATGCCGAGGATGAGAGGTTGCGCCTCGGCCGGTTGGCCTCCCTCCTCGACCACACGCGCGTTCTCAGCTCGCAGCGTGTGCCTGTCGACCAGCTGGCCAGGCAACAGACTGGTGTCACCCTGCGTCTCGACACGCTGTTTCTTCATCATCTGCCGGACGATCAGCTCGACGTGCTTGTCGTTGATCTCGACGCCCTGCGACTTGTAGACCTCCTGCACCTCTTCGACAAGGTAGCGCTCGGTGCCGGTCGCGCCGCGGTGCTCCAGCAGCTCTGCCGGATACAGCGAGCCGTGCGTGAGCGTGGCGCCCGCCTCGATCCAGTCGCCCGCCCTGGCCGCGGTCAGCACCTCGTCGAGGAAGGCGGCATGGCGTGAGTCATACTCCCGGACCGCGCTGTCGTCGTCCGGGTAGATGCGCAGCTTACGGACGCCGTGCGGGTCTGTCTCGTCGAGTTCCAGGCGCCCCGAGACTTCGGCCACGCGGCCGACACCCTTGGGTTTGCGCGCCTCGAACAACTCGACCACGCGCGGCAGGCCGTGCGTGATGTCGGCACCGGCGACACCGCCGGTGTGGAACGTGCGCATGGTGAGCTGCGTACCCGGCTCGCCGATGGACTGCGCGGCGACGTGACCGACTGCGTCACCGATCTCGGCGATTGCGTTCGTAGCAGGCATGACGCCGTAGCAGCGTTGGCAGACGCCCACCTCGGCCTCGCACTTGAGGACGCTGCGGACAGGTACCACGGGCTCGGCCTGCTGCCCACGCTCCAGCACCTCGAGGATGCGGTCCCGGACCTCCCGGTCGATGAAGGTGTCCTTGTCGAAGACCACCTCACCAGTCTCTTCGTCGACGATGGGTGCGCCGAGGAAGCGTCCCACGAGATTCTCGTTCGGCTCGTGGCGCCACACGGCCATAGTCTCGATCTTGCCGCGTGGCTTGCGTCGCATCCTCACCTTGGCGTTGGGCATATGGGAGAACACCTCGCGCAGCAGCCCGACCTCTGCCGGGCCGATCTTGGCCCCAGCTGTGATCACCGCTCGCTCTTCGCCGACCGGCTCGGGCGCGCCCTGCCGCGGACGCATGACGTCCTCGGCGAGGATGCAGTCGAACAGCTCGGGGTTCTCGTCACGACTCCGCGACCACGGCGACATGGGCAGGTACGCCTGAGTACCACAGTCTTCCGTGCGGATGATGACGTCCTGGGAGACGTCGACCAGCCGGCGCGTGAGGTAGCCTGAGTCGGCGGTGCGGAGCGCGGTGTCCGCGAGGCCCTTGCGGGCGCCGTGGGTGGAGACGAAGAACTCAAGGACCGAGAGACCCTCGATGAAGCTCGACTTCACGGGCTGCTCGATGATCTCGCCCTTTGGATTGGCCATCTGGCCACGCCAACCAGCGAGCTGGCGGATCTGCTTGATGTCACCGCGGGCGCCGGACGTCGCCATCATGTAGATAGGGTTGAGTGGATTGAAGTTCTCGCGCGTCGCCGCGGTGATCTGCACGTCGGCCTCGCGCCAGATCTCCTCGATCTTGCGACGTCGCTCCTCCTCCGTGAGGAAGCCACTGCGGTAGGCCTGCTGCACCTCGTCCACCAACTGGTCGTGGTGCGCGAGGATCTCCGCCTTCTGCTTCTCGGGGATGACCACGTCGTTCTTGGACACCGTCACCGCCGCGCGGGTGGCGTAGTGGAAGCCCACCTCCTTGAACACGTCGAGGATGCGGGCGACCTTGTTGGCTCCGTAGTGGTCCACCAACTCTGTGATGAGTGCCGTGAGCTTCTTCTTGGTGAGGGTGTAGTTCAGGTAGCGGAAGTCGGCCGCCTGATCCTCGCCGAGCACCTCTCGCAGGCCGGCGGAGACGCGGTAGTTGAAGATCGCACGGCCCACCGTCGTGACGATGCGTCGTCCGTCCGCAAGCCGCAACACGATAGGACGGCGAGTGAACTCGGCGATGCCGGCCGCACGCTGTGCCGGGACCTGCCGCTGATCGAGGATGCGCTGCTCGTAGGCACGCAGCACCTCCTCGTAGTCCGCGAAGGCCGGCAGCGGACCGTCCATGTCCTCCGGAGCGACGCCGTCCAGCTCATCGCGCTCGTGGTACGTGAGGTAGTAGACGCCGATGACCATGTCCTGGCTGGGCACGGCGATGGGCTTGCCGTTGGCCGGAGACAGGACGTTGTTCGTGGCCAGCATGAGGATACGCGCCTCCGCCTGTGCCTCCCAACCTAGCGGAAGGTGGACGGCCATCTGGTCGCCGTCGAAGTCGGCGTTGAACGCGGCGCACACCAACGGATGGATCTGGATGGCCTTGCCTTCTACAAGAAGCGGCTCGAATGCCTGGATGCCCAGACGGTGCAGAGTGGGCGCCCGGTTCAGCATGACGGGGTGCTGGGCGATGACCTCCTCGAGGATGTCCCAGACCTCGGGCACCATGGACTCGACCATCTTCTTGGCCGCCTTGA
>CAYMTC010000005.1:19796-20103 GCA_964393265.1 uncultured Thermoleophilia bacterium | reverse complement strand
GCCTGCCGACGCGCGCTAGTGAGCAAGACGCGCAAGAACAGCGCGAAGAACACGCCCAGGGTGTGCACGAGTGGGGCTCACCAGAAAGAGCGCACACCGACAGAAAGCCTATGACGGTCGAGTGCGCTGGTGCCACTCCATGCGGACATGACACGACACGGCGATGCTGGGCATGTCGCCTGTGTCACCAACTCTCAGGCAGCGGCCGCGCCACACCCGGCGGCACTCGCCCCTGCGGTGACGGCGACCCCAGGATCAGTGGACTTTGGCGCTGCCTCCCGTCGTCGCAAGTGCGTCGAGCAGCGAC
>CAYMTC010000005.1:7790-19786 GCA_964393265.1 uncultured Thermoleophilia bacterium | reverse complement strand
GCTGTGGCTCATCTCAGACCTCTCGATGCGGTGACGACCAATGGGCAGGCACATCCAGCACAGGAAGTGCGTGCCAAACGAACCGACTCAGTGGAGCTTGACGGGGGCGTGGAGCTTGACCGGGCTGGTGCTCATCGCGTCCTCCTCTCGTGATCCGGAAGGTGGCCAATTCAGGTTGACGAACCCTGCCGAAATCGTAGGGAGAGCGACCAGAGAGGACACATGGCCGTGATGTGGCCAGAATGGGCAACACAAGCCATCGGTTGTGCCAAAACTGACAACACTTTCTAGGCGCATTCTGGTTGACGATGTGCTTGAGGCAGATGTGGCGGACCAGCGCACCCGGCAGGCAGGCCTATCAACCTGCCTGATGTGACGTCGTTCCCGGGCGGCTCCGTTGTGGAATGGCCCTGCGCGCCGTGCACACCTTCTGCCGCGACGTCAGGTAGACTGCGACCTGCTTCGGACGCGGCACGCACGTGCCTCTCGCTCTCGCGCGTGCCGCTCCGCCGGGCCAGGAGGGGGTCCCACGATCCAGGCGACAGCGCTTGACCGCCCGCTCATCGTCAACCGCAACTACGTGCTGCTGTGGACCGGCCAGTTCATCTCACAGCTGGGCGACCGTCTCGCCATGGTCGCGTTCCCATGGCTGATCTACCGGTCCACAGAGTCTGCGTTCTCCACGGGCGTCGTGCTCGCTTTGTACGCCTTGCCCTACGTGCTGTTCGGGGTGCTCGCCGGCGTCGTCATAGACCGCTTCAACAAGCGGCTACTCATGGTGGTCTCCGACGTTGTCCGCGCAGCACTGGTCCTGAGCGTGCCGTTCCTGGCAAGCTGGTGGGTAGGTAGTGTGTATGCGGTCAGCTTCCTCGTAGCCAGCATCGGGGTCTTCTTCGACCCGTGCAAGCTTTCTATCTTGCCGGAACTCGTCCCCGCGACGAAGCTCGTACGCGCCAACTCCGTGCTGGCGACCGGCGAGACGCTGACCGAGGTGCTGGGCTACGCGCTGGCAGGAGTCCTCGTGTACGCGGTCAGCCCGCACGTCGCCTTCTCCACAGACGCCATCACCTTCGTGGTCTCGGCGCTGGCGCTGTCCTTGATCTCCTACCAGAGCGCCGCTCCGCCCGGCCGGGCGTTGCGTCTCGCAGGCGTGGGGAGTGAGGCCCGCGAAGGCTTCCGCTTCCTCGTACAGCACGCCGGACTTCGAGCCAACACCATGCTCGTCGTCGCGGCGGCTCTTGGCCTGGGCGCCTCGTACCCTCTGACGTTCCTGTACGCCACCACGGTGATCGGCGGTGGCGCCCGCACCTTCGGCATCCTCGAGGCGGCCATCGGCGCCGGCTACCTCGTGGGCTCGCTGGCGATGGCCGCCGCCGGCGAGCGAGTGCGCAAGGGGCTCGCCATGACGGCGGGCATCGCCATCCTAGGCGCCGGACTGGCTGCCGTGGGCGCGATCGACCACTTCGTACTGGCGCTCGTGCCGTTCACAGCCCTGGGCATCGCGGACGCCATCGCACTCATCTCGATCGACACGTACTTCCAGCAGGCCATACCGGAGCGCCTGCGAGGCCGTGTCTGGGGAGTGAGGTTCACACTGACGCAGAGCGTCTACGCCCTCTCGGTGCTGGCCGGTGGCGCCGCCGCAGGGTTCGTCGAGGTGCAGACGCTGTTCGTGGTCTGCGGGATGATCGTAGCAGCGCCCGCGCTGGTCGGCGTCTTCATACCGGCCGTGCGACGCGCATGAGCGCCTCGCTAGGCGTCGCAGTCGTCAGTAAGCGGGACGACGAGGACCGGCACAGGGCTGCGATGCACGAGCCGGTAGGCGACGGAGCCCAAGAGCGCACCAGCCAACGCACCCTCGCCGTGTGTACCCACTACGATCATGGCCGCCTCGCGTCGCTGCGCTTCGGCGACGAGCACGTCGGCGGCCGGGCCCTGCGTGGCGACGGCTTCTGCCGCCAGACCCATCTCCTCAAGACGAGAGACGCCCTCCTGGACCCGCTGCAGAGCAGCGGCCTGGACCGACTGCTGCTGACCGTCGGCGGCCATGCCGAGATACGGCGGCGGCTCGAGGCCAACGGGCGTGGGGTAAGGCTCGGGCACCACGTATCCGTGGACCACGACGACAAGCCCTTCTCCGGCTCGGCGCACCTCGGCGGCCGCCTGCTCAAGAGCCGCGTGCGCGCAGGCCGAGCCGTCGTAGCCAAGTATCACGGTGAATGCCATGGCCAGTAGCTTACGCCACCCGCACGGCAGTGGCTAGGACCCGAGGGACACGAGTGGCCGCTCGGGGAAATCGAGACGGTGCCGTGACGACGCCAGCACTTACACGGCATGCTGGACGGTCAGAAGCGACGCACCTCACGGTAGAGCGTGTCACGCTGCACGGGCGAGAACCCCGCACCCCGGATGGTCGCCACCATCTCCTCCACCGTGATGCTATGGCTCACACCCGCCGCCCGTACGACGTTCTCTTCGATCATGGTAGAGCCTAGGTCGTTGGCGCCGAAGGCCAGAGCCACCTGGCCCAGCTTTCTGCCCTGCGTGACCCACGACGCCTGTACGTTGGGGAAGTTGTCAAGGTAGAGCCGGCTCACAGCAAGCAGCCGCAGGTAGTCCCAGCCGGTGGCCCCATGATGACCCTTGGCCAGGTCCGTGTTGCCTGGCTGGAAGGTCCAGGGGATGAACGCTGTGAAGCCGCCCGTCTCATCCTGCAGCTCGCGCAGATATCGCATGTGCTCTACCCGGTCGGCAGCCGTGTCCACCGAGCCGAACATCATCGTCGCCGTGCTGGGCATCCCCAGCTCGTGTGCCGCTCGCATGACATCGAGCCACGTCTGCACAGGTATCTTGCGCGGGCTGATCAGTCGACGCACCCGGTCGACCAAGATCTCGGCGCCGCCTCCCGGGAGCGAGTCCAGACCGGCCGCCTGTAGGCGACGAAGGGTCTCGCTGATGCTAAGGCCACTGCCCGCCGCGATGTGTGCCACCTCTGGCGGCGACAACGAGTGCACGTGGATGCGGTAGTGCGATTTGATGTGCCGGAACAGATCCTCGAACCACTCGATATCCAAGTCGGGATGCAGGCCGCCCTGCATCATGATGGCCGTACCGCCTAGCTGCAGCGTCTCCTCGATCTTGCGGTCGATGAGCGAGCGGTCGAGGACGTAGCCGTCGGGATGCCCCGGCGGCCGGTAGAAGGCGCAGAACCGACACCCGGAGGTGCAGATGTTGGTGTAGTTGATGTTGCGGTCGACGATGAAGGTGACGTCCTGGGTGGGGTGGAGGCGCCGCCGCACGGACGCCGCGGCGGCGCCCAGGTCCACCAAGCCCCCGTGCTCGAGGAGCTCGATAGCCTCCGCGTCAGACAGCCGCACGACTAGTGAGCCTCGCGAGCATCGGCTGCCCCACCGTCTTGCTGGGACAAGGCTGACGCGTCGGTGGCGACCTCGGGCACGTCTGGGACACGCGCGAGCTCGCCCACGGCGACGGCACGGCGGTAGAACTCGAGCAGGCCGCGGCGGTGCTCTGGGCCAAAGCCGTACCGCAGCCGGTCGAAGTAGTCCAGCAGGTACGACTGGCTGAAGTCGTAGGCCAGGGCCGCCGCGGCTGCCGTCTCATGCGGATGCGCGGCGCAGCGGTCGCGCGATGCGGCCAGAGCCGCAAGCACAGCAGCCGCCGCGTCCGGCTGCGCCGCGCAGAACTCGCGACGAGCCACACACACAGCGAACACCATGGGCAGGCCAGTGAGCTCGTGCCAGGCCTCTCCCAGGTCGACGTGGAAGGGATAGACGCCGGCGCGCAGGGTCTGCAGCGCCTCGTCGCCGATGAGGAGCAGCCCGTCGAAACGCCGCAGGGTCTCGGAGAGGGGCTGCAACCGCGGCGCCAAGTGCGGGTGCAGCCCCCAAGCCTCGAAGAGCACCTTGAGCAAGACGACGGACGTAGCGCTCTTCTCGGTCAGCGCCACCTCACGCGACTGCTGTACAGGGACGCTTGAGAACAGCTGAACGGAGTCGACCGCACCCGTGGAGCCTATGGCCAACCCCTCGAGCAGCACCAGCTGCTGAGCGTGTCGCGCGAACTCGATGGACGACGGTAGAGCGAAGTCGATACGACCCTCGACCAGCCAACGGTTCAGCTCAGCGGGAGAGCCAGCGACCACCTCAGCGGTGTAGCCTCGCGCGGCGAGCTCCTCCTCGAAGTGCAGGTAGAGTGGGAAACAGTTGACGAAGGCGATGCGCCCCACCCTCGGCGGCCTTGCGATCATCGATCGTACCGGCGCACCACGTTGTAGAGCGTGTCGCGCTCCACCGGCACACGCCCGGCGACGCGGATCTGGCGGATGAGCTCCTCCCGAGGTATGGCCTGCTCGGTAGCCACACCGGCCGCGTGGCTGATGTGCTCCTCGACGACGGTGCCGTCCAAGTCATCGACGCCGAACGCGAGCGAGACCTGGGCCAGCTTGATGCCGACGTTGATCCAGAACGCCTTGATGTGCTGGAAGTTGTCGAGGACCAACCTGCCTACCGCTAGCATGCGGAGGTCGTCGTACCCGGTAGGGCCAGGCAGATCGGCAAGCGCGGTGTTGGGCGGCTGGAACGAGAGAGGGATGAATGCGTTGAACCCGCCGGTCTCGTCCTGGAGATCGCGCAGACGCAGAAGGTGATCGACGATCTCCTCCTGCGTCTCGACGTGGCCATACAGCATCGTGGCGTTGGACCTGAGGCCAAGGCCGTGCGCGGTACGCATGACGTCCAACCACTCGTCACCGCTGATCTTGTTCCTACAGACCAGCGCTCGCACGCGAGGGCTGAACACCTCGGCTCCGCCGCCCGGCAGCGAGCCCAGACCCGCCTGCTTAAGCTCGGTGAGGACCTCTGCCACGCTCTTGCCAGCCAGCCGCGCCAGGTACGCGACCTCGCTGGCCGTGAACGCCTGGATGTGCACATCCGGCGCAAGCTCTCTGAGACGTCGCACCATCTCCAGAAAGTAGTCGTACGAAAGATCGGGGTGTTCACCACCGACGATGTGGATCTCGGTGACGCCGCCGGTGAGCGACCCGCGTGCCTTCTCCACCACTTCGTCGAGGGAGAGCGTGAACGCGTCGACGTCTCCCTCGCGGCGGCTGAACGCGCAGAAGAGGCACTGGTTGCGGCACACGTTGGTGTGGTTGATGTGCCGATTGCACACGAAGTAGGCATCGTCGCCGACCATTGACCGGCGGGCATGGTCGGCGAGCGCACCCACTGCCAGAAGGTCGGAAGAACGCACGAGGCGCAGCGCGTCGTCGCCATCCAGACGTTCGCGCGCGATGACCTTCTCGCCCACGCTGCGCAGTCCCGCCGCATCGGCGATCTCCACTATCTGTCGCTCATCCACTGTCCGCGTCCTTCATCGTCCTGAACGCCGTTCATCGCGCGCTCTTCGGCGCGAGGCTCTCGGCGCCCTCCCTGTCAACTGTACCTGTCCACGACCTGCCCGGCGATCTGGTGCAGCAGATCGGCCATCACGCTCTCACAGTGCGCATGGAGCCTCGCCCGCGCCGCCGTGATGTTCTCGAGGGCGACCTGGCGAGCTCGCTCCAAGGCGTTGGTCTCGCGCACCTCGCACACGATGCGATCGACGGTCTCCCGCGCTTTGTGGCGAAGCTGGAGCGCCTCTGCCAGAGACGGCCGCTCCTCGATGGCCAGCAGCAGCGGCAGCGTGAGTGTGCCGTCGCGGATGTCAGCGCCGATGCACTTGCCCGTCTGTGCCGGCTCACCTGTCAGATCCAGGAGGTCATCGAAGATCTGGAAGGCGAGCCCGAGCGAGCGACCGTAGCCGTCGAGCGCCTCGACCGTGGTGGGTGCGAGGTGCGACACCACCGCACCAAGGGCGCACGCGGCCCCGAACAAGCCTGCTGTCTTCAGCATACAGCGCGTGAGGTATTCGTCGATACCGAGGTCCACCCGGTGAGCGCCAAGGCTCTGCAGCCGCTCACCCTCGGAGAGCCCGGCAGCCACCGCACTGAGTCTGGACACGGCCTCGGCTGACCCCGTCGCTGTGACCTCAGCGAACGCGCCGGCGAAGAGGTAGTTGCCGACCGACGTGGCCGCCCCCACACCGGCTTCACTGACCACGGTAGGTCGACCGCGGCGCAGGTCCGCGTCGTCGAGCACGTCGTCGTGCACCAGCGTGGCCATGTGCAGCAGTTCGACTGCCGCGGCCGCGCGTACCGTTCCAGCGGGAAGCGGTCCTTGCGAACGACTGCTGAGTATCACCAGCAGCGGGCGCAGCCGTTTGCCACCGGCGTGCAGAGTGGACGATGCCAAGCGGCCAAGATCGCCAGGCCCGGCCTTCGCGACCTGTTCCAGCCGTCCTTCTGTGCGCCGCATGGCGCTCACGACGCGGCGGCGCTGCGCACTGGACGCCCAGCTCAGAGATGCCGTGTCACTCACACCCACTCCCGAGGTACATCGAGAGGATCATCGGTCAGGGACGGCGCGGGAGCGCTGTGCGTGCGATACCGTCGGCCGCGGCCGACGAGCCAAGCTCACCGGCACGGGCAGGCTGCGCCGCCGCGGCAACCGCGCTGCCCTGCGTCGCCGCGGGAGCACGTTCCGCTACGTGCAGCGCGACGATGCCCAGACCGAAGCGCCTGAAGCGTACGGCTCGCCAGCCACTACCACACATGACATCCGCCAACTCCGGTGCGGTGGGGAACTCCCGTACTGAGGCGGGGAGGTACCTGTACGCATCGGCGTCGCCAGCGATGGACCGCCCGAGCACGGGTACGAGGCGGTCGAACCACAAGGCATGGAAGCGCCTGCCAGCTCCCGGCGGCGGCGTCGTGATCTCGAGGCACACCATGCGACCACCCGGACGGGTCACGCGTGCCATCTCGTCGAAGGCCGCAGCCACATCGTGTACGTTGCGCAGTCCGAACGCGGCCGTGACTGCGGCGAACACACCGCTGGGGAACGGCAGCCGCAGCGTGTCGCCGCGCACGAGGCCCACACGCCCCCTCGACCACGCCTCCGACTCGACCCCGCCGAGGAGATCAGCCACCCGCTGCTGGATAGGCTGCGAGACGCCGGATGGTACGCGAGATGGGCCCCCACGGCCGTCTGTCTGGACCGGCGACTGGAGGCCGTCGAGTCGTGCGCCAGAGACCTTCGCCTGGGCCACGGACAGCATGTCCCCACTGAGATCGAGCCCGATGACCCCGGCGGCAGCGCAGGAGGCCGCGAGATCCAGCACGAGATCGCCGGTGCCGCAGCACACATCGAGCACCAGGTCCCCGGGGGCGAGGGCCGCCTGCTCAGCTGCCAGGCGACGCCAGCGGCGGTCGAGTCCCGCCGTCATGAGACGGTTCATGGTGTCGTACCGTCTGGCGATGCGGTCGAACATGGCGGCCACCAGCTGCGGTTCACGCCGCAGCTGGGAGACCGAGAGGTGGTCGCTCACAGAGCCTCCCTACAGGTGCGCGTGCCCCGCCGCCCGGACGAACGTCATGGGATCGGGGTGGCCGCGCGTATGCGGCGCGGCGAGCAGGACCCTCACTTTGGGAGTCCGCGCCACTCGGGGTACAGCTTCTGCGTGAAGCCCAGCACCGTCAGCACCTTCCCTACCACGAAGTCGATGAGGTCCTGCTTGGTCTCGGGCAGACCGTAGAAGCCGGGCGCAGGCGGCAGGACGACGGCACCCGCCTCGGCGACCTCGAGGAGCCGGCGCAGGCTTATGGCAGAGAGGGGTGTCTCGCGTGGCACCAGGACCAGGGGCCGCCGCTCTTTGAGGGCCACCGCCCCGGCGCGATGGATGAGCGTGCTCGACGTGCCGAGTGCGATCGCCGACGCCGTGGACATGGAGCACGGGCAGACGACGGCCGCGTCCGGAAAGGACGAGCCGCTGGACACGACAGCGGCGAAGTCGTCTGGTGAGTAAGCCGGTGCGCTGACGCCGGCTCGCGCGAGGAACTGCGAGGTCACCGCGCCGCGCTCGCCGCCCGCCAGCCCAAGCTCGTGCACCAGCACGCCGAGGCCCGCATCGGAGATGCAGACAGACAGAGAGCAACCGGACTCGCCCAGCGCCTGCGCCAGGCGCAAGGCATAGGGAGCACCGCTGGCGCCGCTGATACCGAGGAACACGGACGAAGGAGCCGAGATCATGTGAGCCATTCTAGACCATCCCGGTCCCCTCATGGCACCGAGGCTGTGGCCGCAGACCAACCCGGGCGCGACGCCTCACGGCGAGCCTGGCGTCTCAGGGCAGCGCCCGTAGCGACAGTGCGAAGCGCAGGAGGTCCTCCTGCGAGACCCCGAGACCAGACACTACGAGATCGGGGTCACCCGGCCGGCGCAACACCACGCCCTCGCCGCCACGGCGGAGCAACGGCGCGCCCGCGAGCACCTGGCCGGTCTCCTGCCACTCCCCCTGGCCGGGCACTCGGTCCAAACCGGCTGCCACGACCAGCAAGGTGTCCCCGTTGGTGAACGACACCCGATAGCCGCCGTCCCAGACCTGCGGATTGGGCAGCGCCGCGCCGCTGCCGACGGCAACGTACGGCGGAGCGAGCCCGTAGTCCGCCCGCAAGTCCTGCGGCAGCCAGACCTCGAGCGCCGCGCTCTGCGCAGCGGCCACGTCCTTGAGCACGCTGCGCTCATCGTAGTGCTGCGGGATGAGGCCGGGCGGCACGTCGTTGTCTGGGTGCGCCACCTTGAAGGCCTCCGACACAGTGCGCGGCTGCGAGGTGGTCCCCTCCCCGCAGCCGCTCTCGACAACGGCGCTGGCCAGCACACCGCACAACACCAGCGCGCACAAGAAGACTCTAGGAAGCTTCCCGCGACGCACCGTCATCCCCGCAGGACCGGGCAGCGCAGTGGACCCGGCTCGCGGTGGCCCGATCGGCAGCAGCAGCATGGTAAGGTGATCGTCATGAGCTGGTCGCAGCCCCCGCGGCGATGGGCTTGGATCTGTGTACGACAACGGGATGGAGCATGTGATCTTCGACCTGCAGGATATCGCACGGCGGCTCATCGCGATCGACAGTCGCTCCAGCCTGAGCGACCAGCCGGTCATCGACCTGCTCGCGCCACTTTGCCGCGACGTGGGCCTTGAGGTACGTACGCAGTCTGAGGAACGCGACGGGTGCAACCAGTACAACCTCATCGCCGTGCGACGTGCCGTCACCGCCGAGTCGCTCGATGGCGCTCTGCTTCTCAACACCCACCTCGACACCGTCCCACCCGGTGATCCCGCCCTGTGGACCGCCTGCCACGGTGACCCCTTTGCCGCTACCGTCAGCGACGGCTACCTCTACGGGCTGGGCGTGGCCGACGTCAAACTGGACTTCCTCTGCAAGTTGACGGGCTTGTCGCTGCTGCGTGACGTGCCTCTGCAACGGCCGGTGATACTCGCCGGCACGTATGGCGAGGAGACTGGCCGCTGGGGTGCCAAGCTCCTTGCCCGAGAGCTCCGCCCTCTGCCGGTCATGGCACTGGTGGGCGAGCCCAGCGGTCTGCGTCCGGCGACCGCCCACAAAGGGTACGTCGAGATCCACGTCGTGGGCGAGGGCGTACCACAGGCGGTCCCCGAGAGACCTTGTTGGCAGATCCACGCGGCTGGCGCGGCGGCTCACTCCTCCCAGCCTCACAAGGGGCGTTCGGCGAACGATCTCCTGCTGGACTTTCTGAGCACGCTGCCCGGCACCCCGGTAGTGGTCGATGCCCGCGGCGGCGAGCTCGTGAACAACGTGGCCGCCGCCGCCAGTGCCCTGCTCATAGGGCCGCTGGGCGACAGCCTGCCCGATGGCATCACCGCCACAGCGGCCACAGGCGATCCACCGACACACTGGCAGCCAGACCTGGTCCGCGCGCTCTTGGACGTCCACGCGTCCATCCGACAGCTGCGAGAAGACTTCGCCGCCTGTCCGGAAGACGGCTTCCAGCCGCCCGTCAGCACGATCAACAGCGGTCTGCTGGAACTGACGCCCGGACACCTGCGCCTGGTCAGCGACGTGCGCAGCCTGCCCGGCGACGGCCCAGCCCAAGCTCTGGCTGCGCACCTGGCCCGTATCGACCAGATCTCGGCCGCAGCGCCGTGCGCGGTGCGCCGCAAGCTTCACTTGCAGGCGGCCCCGTTCCGCGCCCGTGCGGACTCGCCGTTGGTGGCCGCCCTGGAAGCCGCCCTTCAGGAGCACCAGCTGCCTCTCACGCGCGAGTGCAAGAGCGGCACCACGGAGGCGACGGTCTACTCTGACGCCGGCATCGACACTGTGGTCTTTGGGCCCGGAGAAGCCACCGGTAATATCCATCGCCCTAACGAGCGCATGCCTCTGCGCGACCTGGAGACAGCCAGCCGTGTGTACGCCTCGGTCGTCCGCCGCTTGTGCGGCTAAGTGAGCGCGAGTCATCCGCCCCCGAGGGGCGAGACGAAGGTGACCTCGTCGCCGTCGAGCAGCTCGTGGTCCTCGCGGATGGCCTCACCACGCAGGAACACGATTCGCGGAGTGTCGGCTGGCATGCCCAAGTCGTGCATGACGCAGGCCAGCGTCACCGGCTCCTCGTCGTAGTCCAGCGTGACTCGGCCCTCGTGCTGTGCCTCCGCCGGCAGGAAGACCCGGTGGAGACCAAGCAGCGCCGCGGTCACCTTCATCGTCGCCCCAGTCAGATCATCGCGGGCGGCGGCTGACCGCCTCTCAGCAGGTGGCCTCAGCCGCCGCTCTCCTCCTCCGTCGCCGCACGCGTGGGCGGGTACTCCGGGTACGAGAACACGTAGACCATGGCCATGTCGGCAGCTGAGTCGTTCACGACGCCGTGCGGCACACCGGCCGGGATGAGCAGAGCCTGCCCAGCGTGGTAGCTCACCAGGTCGTCGCCGATGGACAGCTTGCCTTCGCCGGCGACGATGTAGGCCAGCTCATCGGTCTCGTGGACCATCTGCTTGGTGCTCGCGCCAGGCGCCCAGGTCGAGAAGCCGAGCGTCGTCGCTTGAGAGCCGTTCATAGGCCCTGAAACGAGCTCGCAGACCCAGCTGCCACCGGGGATGTCCGTGCGTCGGCCCTCAGCCAGGTCCACGACCTTCACACGATCGGCAGGCTTGGCCGTCTGTGCATCAGATGACAAGGGCACCGTCCTTGATGATCAGCTTCCCATCCACCTCGATGGTGACATTGCGGATGGACCCGTCCAGATGGAGCCTGCTGTGGCTTTGGCCACCGGGGTAGCAGTGTGCATTGTCGCCCAGGGCGAAGTGCACCGTGCCCATCAAGCCCTTCTCTGACGGAGAGCCCAGGATCTCTATGTCGCTCATGCCGATGGCATACTCAGCGACGACATTGGCGTTCTCGTCTGAGCCCTCGAGGACCTCGCGCAGCCTGTCGGCCACAGGACCACCGGTGATGCTGACGGCGCGGCCGTTCTTGACCTCCCAGCGGATGGGCTCCTTCAGAGTGCCCGGGACGCCCACGCCGAGCATGATGCCGTCGACCACGATGATGCCCTCGGTCCTGTCCTCACGGGCGGCGTAGGCGACCTCGCCCCAGAGAGGAACGGGGCCCATCATCTCGCCGGCGCCCTTGATGGGGACCACCTTGAGCGGCGGCCGGCCTTCTACGCTGACACGCACGTCGGTACCAGCCGGCGTGGTGACACGACACCACTCGGCGCCTTCCATGGCCTGCATGACCTTTTCAGAGCGCTCTACGATCAGCGCGATGTCCTCGGCGGTGATGTCCCAGTCTGCCATCCCCTCCTCGACCGAACCGATCTTGGCGCCCAGCGACACGCTCTCGGCCACCGGGTCGACGTGCGCGAAGCGGTTCGCCCACTCGAGGTTGGTCGTGATGATGATGACGTCAGAGGCCTTCATGGCCGCTGAGAGAGTCTTAGCCGGCTCCATCGACACGGCCATGGAGGCCATCGCCATGCTGACGTGGTGGGAGACGTCGGCGACCACGGGGTAGGCGCCCAGCGACACCGCCACGCCGGCGATGGCCTCCGCCTCTTTACGGTGGTCCT
>CAYMTC010000005.1:0-7780 GCA_964393265.1 uncultured Thermoleophilia bacterium | reverse complement strand
GCAGATGACGAGCACTGAGTCGCCCTTCTGGACGTCGAAGCACTGCTCCACGACCAGTCGAGCGCCCTTGATAAGAGTTGTGTAGGACTTCACTGCGAACCTCCTTTGACTGTGCTGCCGTGCATCGTCTCCTCCTGGTAGACCGCGCCGGCTGCATCCGTTTGCCAGAACATGGACGTCTGTGCGAACCACACCCCGCCGAGCACTGTGCAGATAGCCTCGAGAGCGCCACCAGCTACCGCTAGCGCCCGATCGGACGCGAGGAAGCAGTACTCGCGCACGCCACGTGGGTCGACATCGCCCAGCTTCTCACCGCTCTTCACAGACAGGCCCGAGCGCACGATGCCACGCAGCACGCCGCTGGTAGGGGCACGCAGTGCGCTGCCCTCCACGTGCCCCACGACATCGCCAGCTTGGACGGAGTCGCCGATCTCTCGAACGCCGACGAAGACTCCCGGGCGCGGAGCCCGCAGCACCCGTTCCTCGGACAAGCCGAGGAGCTCCTCCGGTACGCCGGTGTCCTGCTGGGCTTGCCCGCTGGTGATGACCCGGCCCAGCGTGTGTCCGCGCAGCGTCTCGACGACGGCGTGTACGTCTTGGCCGGCCACGAACCCCGGCCCAAGCCCCACCACCGCCGGGGCGTCGTCGATCCGTGTGCCCGTGTTGCGCTTGGCCAATATGGCATCCACCAGCGCCATCGGTCGCAGCGCCAGACGAGCAGTCGCCTCCGGGTCCACCAGCACCGCGACACGCCCTTGGCCGAGGACCTCTCTCGCGGCGTCCGGCTCTGAAACGAGCCGGGCCTGGATGCCCTCGACTGTGGTAGACCCGTCGTACACCGCCTCAGCGAAGGCGACCGCACGCCGCTCCACTCTGGGCTGGGACAGCTCGGTCATCACGACGTCGAAGCCGGACCGCACCAGCCGCAGAGCGACACCGGTACCGAGGTCCCCTGCTCCCTTGATCATGGCAAGTGGCCGCTCGCCCACACGCACCTCATCTCGTCCGGAGGACCGCTTCTGCGCGGCTCCCAGGGTCTGTCCACCGGCGATCATCCGTGCTCCGTAGCCAGTCGGTAGTCCTCGGCTGTGTCGACATCCATCACGGAGACGTCATCGACGGGGACCAGCCGGACCTCTTCAGCGTGCCGCGCGGCGACGTCTCGCCCGCCCACGTCTCCCTGTTGCGCCAACAGCTCGGGGAAGAGATCGGCGCTCATGAGCACCGGGTTGGCGGGGCGATCGCCGACGGCCAGGCGGACGATACGCGCCCCGTCCTCGGTGTAGACGTCGATGAGCCGGTCGAGCAGCGCGGGGGTGACGAACGGCTGGTCGCCGAGCAAGATGAGCACTCCGTCCGCCTCATCGCCGATGGCGCGCAGGCCGGCACGCAGACTGGTGCTCATGCCAGCCTCGTAGTCGGGGTTGACCACGACCTTGACAGGCAGTCCCTCAAGCGCCGTTCGTAGAGACTCCGGCTCATGGCCGACGACCACGATGGTCTCCATGACCCGCGAACCCAGCGCCGCCTCGGCGACCCGGCGCACCATGGGACGGCCACCCACCGGCAGCAAGAGTTTCTGCGCACCCATCCGCGTGGCTTGTCCTGCCGCGAGGACGACGGCCGCGACGCGGCTCTGGGGCAGGCCTTCTGCCGCGTCGCCTATCATGACTCGCCTGCGTGCACCGGAGCGCTGAACTGCACGTACTCGTCGCGGTGCAGACTGGACACCACCACGGCGTCTGGGCAGCCCTCCGCTCCGTCGGCCTGCGCACCGTCGCCGGACTGGGACGGTGTGAGAAGCCCCTTGGCTATGGCTGACGCCTCACCCCTCAGTTCGTCGGTGTCCGCCTTGTTCAGCACGGCGACGACACGGCAGCCCGCCATGGTGCGCAGACGGTGCACCTTCACCTTGAGAGCGCGGGTGAGGAGAGTGCGGTCCACGGGAGAGCCGACAGGCTGACCGACCGTGGTCCCAAGCAGGCAAGCCCGCTGCACGTTGTCCTCGGTGAGTGAGGAGCCCAGCACATCCACACCGGCCATGAGGACCAGTGTGGTGGTCTGTGTGGGCACCTGCGGCTCGTACGACGCGAACATCTTCAACGACCGACGTCGACTCCCGTCGGCCTCGACGAGGATCCAGTCCGCCAGCTCGGCGCTGCAGAGCCCGTCCACTGTGGCAGGCGAGACACCGATGATCTTGCAGCCCGGCCCGTCTGTCTCGCCCGCGCTCGCCACGCCGCAACGTGCAAGCTCCAGAACGAGGCCCTCGCGCAGCCGACCGTTCCCGTTTGCCAGCACGAGCGGGCCCACCTGCGTGAGCTCTTCGCGCATCATGGCTGTCGTAGTCGTCACCAGCACCCGCTCTCCTTGAGCGACGATGCTGCCGGCGAGCATGCGTATCGCTGTGCTCTTGCCGCCACCGCCCACGAAAGCGACGAGTCCCCCCGGGCCTTCAAGGCCTAGGGCACCTCGCAGCGTTCCGTGGGCGGTGGCTGGCATAGCGGACCTACTCCTTCTTCTGCCGCAACGCAGCGACGATCTGCTCGCGGGATATCGGCAGCTCGAAGAAGCGGACACCGATCGCGTCGTAGATAGCACTGGCGATGGCCGGCGCCGTAGCGACCAGACCTATCTCGCCGATGCCCTTGGCGCCGAAGGGCCCGTTAGTGCCCTCGCTCTCGACGCAGATGGCTTGGATCTCGGGCACGTCCCCGATGTTCGGTATCTTGTAGTCAAGGAAGTGATCGCTGATGATCCTTCCTTCGTCCTTGACCACCTTCTCCATGAGCGCGTAGCCGACGCCCTGGGCGACCATGCCTTCGATCTGCCCCTCGGCCATGAGCTGATTGACCGTGGTGCCGGTCTCGAGGGCCGCCACTACCTTGAGCACCCGGACCTCACCGGTCTCCTCGTCGATCTCCAACTCGACGGCCTGCGTGCCGAAGCAGAAGCACGGGATGTTCTTGGCGAACGCCGTGGGCACCGTGTAGCCCTCCGGAAGCTTGTCCACGAAGCGCCCGGTGCCGGAGATCATGATGCCGCGCTGGTTCACCGAATGGTCGACGACCTCGGCGAGCGTATGCTTCTCGTCAGAGCCAGCCGCCCAGATCATGCTCTTGTCGATGACGATGTCTTCTGGCGCGACCTCCAGCATCGCAGCGGCGGCTTCGATAAGACCCTGCTTGGCATCCTTGGCTGCAGCTACTGCCGCATTGCCGTTCATGAAGGTGGTCCTACTGCCCCAGGCGCCGAGGTCGTAGGGGGTGAGCTGGGTGTCGTGCGACAGTATCCGGACGTCGCTCAGCTCGACACCCAGCTCCTCGGCAGCGATCTGCGCCATGGCCATGTGAGCACCCTGGCCCATGTCGAGAGCCGAGGTGATGACAGTCACGGTGCCGTCTTCGGCGAGCTTGACGAACGCTTCAGCCGAGTTGTAGCCGTAGAACCGTCCTCCACCGCCGGTGTGCACCATGTTGGCCAAGCCCACGCCGCGGTGCACCTTGCCGCCCTTGTCGGCGAGCTTGCCGCGCTTCTCTGCCCAACCTATGCCGTCGGCTGCGGCCTGCATGCACTGAGACATGGCGCAGCCGCAGACCTCGGCGCCACAAGCGCAGGTCTCCTGCGGCTGGTTGGAGTTCTTGAGGCGCAGCTCCAGTGGATCCATCCCCAGCGCCTCAGCAAGCTGGTCGAGCTGCGACTCCGCGGCGAAGGTGACCTGAGGGTTGCCGAAGCCGCGGAAGGCCGTCCCCATCTGCCGGTTCGTGTACACCAGCCGCGCGCGGATGCGGATGTTCGGGACGTCGTAGTGCGTGCCGAACATCATGCTGCTGAAGTTGATGGTGGCAGGACCCTTGTCGTTGTAGGCGCCGTTGTCCCCGGTCACGAAGAGGTCGCGGACCAGGATGTGCCCCTCTTTGTCCACACCCGTCTTGAGATGGACGGTATAGGGATAGCGCGTCTTGCCGATCGTGAACTCCTCGCTGCGAGTGTTCACGATGCGGACCGGTCGACCCGTCTTCCTGGAGAGGACCGCCGCTATCGGCAGCTTCATGTCGGAGACGAGCTTGGAGCCGAAGCCGCCACCCAGGTTGAGGCAGATGACCCGCACGTCTCGGCGCGGGATGTCCAGCATGCGCGCGACTTCCTGGCGCTGCGTGTGGGGAGCCTGCGTGTTGGTCCAGACGGTGAGCTGACCAGTCGGCTCCCAGTTCGCCACGCAGTTGGACGTCTCCAAGCACGTGTGTGACTGCTCATGCGTGACGAACGTGCCTTCGACGACGTGCGCGCACTCGGCGAAGGCCTTGTCGGGATCACCGAACTCTCGCTCGACGGTCCAGGCGACGTTGTCCTCCTTGTCTTCGTGGACGAGCGGCGCGCCCGGCTGCAAAGCAGCATCTAGATCCAGCACGGGCGGCAGGAGCTCGTACTCCACCTTGATGAGCGAGATCGCCTTCTCTGCCGTGTCGGCATCGAGAGCCGCCACCGCGGCGACTTCGTCGCCCACGTAGCGGACCTTGTCCCTACACAGGATCCGCTTGTCCGCAAGGTACTGGTAGAAGCTGAACAGCGTGTCGGGGACATCGTTGTTGGTGATCACCGCGAGCACGCCTTCCAGCTGCTCGGCAGCCGAGGTGTCTATGCTCTTGATCCTGGCGTGTGGATGGGGGCTGCGGAGGATCTTCCCGATGACCAGCCCCGGCAGCTTGAGATCGACCGTGTAGAGAGCGCTCCCCGTGGCCTTGGCAGGCGCATCTATGCGCGGGAGGCCCTTTCCAAGTACGCTCCAGTTCATGCCGACTCCCCCTGGCTGAGAAGGTCCTTCGCCATCTCGACTGCGTCGACGATCTTCACGTAGCCAGTGCACCGGCACAGGTTGCCCTTGAGCCCCTCGCGGATGTCCTCGTGCGAGGGGTCCGGATTCCTGTCGAGCAACGCCTTGGTCGACATGATCATGCCGGGAGTGCAGAAGCCGCACTGTATGGCTCCCGCCTCCACGAAGGCGCGCTGCACTGGGTGGAGCTCGTCTCCGCGTGCCAGACCCTCGATCGTCACGACCTCCTGGCCGTCTACCTCGTGCGCAAGGACGAGACAGGAGCTGACGGGCTCACCGTCCAACAGGACGGTGCAGGCTCCACACTCGCCCTCGCTGCAGCCGTTCTTCGTGCCGGTGAGCCCGAGGTCGTCACGCAGCACATCGAGCAGGGTGCGACGCACATCGACGAGCAGATCGTAGGCATCGCCGTTCACTGTGATATGCAGCTCCCGCTTCATGCGTCCGCCCCTTTCTCCAGCCATGTCCGTGCCTCAGCGAGAGCCCGCCGTGTCAACACCTCGGCCAGCACACGACGGTAGTCGGCCGACGCCCGCACGTCGCTGATGGGACGCGCCTCTTCTGCCGCCATGCCCCCGACGCGAGCAATAAGGCCTTCGTCGAGCGTCTTGCCGACGACGGCCTTCTCGCAGCGAGGGGCGCGGATCGGAGTGGGCGCCACGGCACCCAGCGCGATCCGCGCGTCCTCGACGACGGCCTGGTCGGAGAACGTCAGCTTTGCGGCAACGCCGACCGTGCAGCAGTCCATCGCCGAACGGAAGGTCTTGTAGTACTTGGCGAAGCTGCGAGCGGGCACTGGCGGCACGGTGATGGCCGAGAGGATCTGGCCCGGCCGGAGGATGGACTGACCAGGCCCGGTGAAGAACTCCTCCAGAGGCAACTTCTGTTCCTGTCGCCCGTCCGTGATGGTGGCCCAAGCACCTAACGCGATCAGGATGGGCGCCGTGTCTGCGGACGGCGAGGCGTTGCAGAGGTTGCCGCCGATCGTCGCCCGATCGCGCACCTGGACCGAACCTATCATCGCGGCCGCCTCGGCCACGGCGGGATGGCTGCTGCGCAGCTCAGCAGACCGCTCGATGTCGATCAGTCTCGTGGCCGCGCCGATCACCACGCCACCGTCCGCCTCCGGGCGAACGAACCGCAACTCCGGCACGTCGCGCAGGCTGACCAGAGCCGCCGGCGTTGCCGTGCCTCGCTTCATCTGGACGAGGATGTCAGTGCCACCGGCCAGGACCTTGGCCGTCCCACCGACCTCCTTGAGAGCCACGCAAGCCTCTTCCACGGACTTGGGGCGTATGTACTCGAAGGACTCCATCAAGCCCCCTCCCTTTCTGAAGCACTCACATGCTCTTCATGACCACGCCGGCCCGCGTCTGTTCGATAGGCACGACCTTCATCTGGATGGCGTCCCGCGGGCAGAGGAAGTAGCAGACCGCACACGAGTAGCAGTCCTGCGGCTTCACAAGGACGGCCTTGTTGTCGATGATCTCGATGCACTCGCAGTGACCTGGCGCCGCGCAGATGCCGCAGCCATTGCACTTCTCGGGGTCGATCTCGGGCAGCATCGGGATGTAGTCGACCTCTCCGGGGGTGACGATGTACTTGAGGGCGAGACCGCGCATGTCCGCCAGCGTCTCGTAGCCGTTCTCGTCCATGAACTTGCGCATGCCAGGCTCGATCTTGGCGAACGCCTTGTAGCCCTTGAGGTAGAGCAACGAGCAGTATGTCAGCACGGTCGCTCCGTACATGACGGCCTCGACGGAGTGACGCCAGTTCATGAGACCGCCGCCGCCCGCCAGTGGCAGGTCGGGACAGCGTGTGCGGATCTGCGCGATGTGTCGATAGGCCAACGGCCGGATCCAGGGACCGCACAGACCGGCAGTGGACTGGTTCGTCGTCGAAGGATAGAGGGGCCGGCCACCGTTCTTGATGTCGAGCGGCGGCAGGGACTGCGGACAGTTGATGGCCGAGACCGCCGCCGCGCCCGCGTTCTGACAGGCCTCGGAGATGATCATGGTCTCGGCCTCGGGCGTCATCTTGGCCATGACCGGTATGCTGACGCCCTCCGAGACGGCCTTGCAGACCGCGCCCGCGAGCTCGGCGTCCTTGCCGATCACAGCGCCCAGCGTGGGTTTCTCATCCTTGCCGACCTGCTTGGCCATGAGGCCGAGGTTGGGGCAGGACATGTTCAACTCGACCATGTCCGCCCCGGACTCCTCCAGCATGCGGGCAAGCTTGACCCAGCCATCGATGTCGCCGCCCGGCCCCATCATGTTGGCGATGACCTTGAGCTCGGTCTGCTCCTTGCACTGGGCGATGAGCTCCTGCGTCTCCTCCACCTTCATCCGCTCACCGGACGGCGAGTAGAAAGCGCCACCCTTCTCGATGATGTGGTAGGGGCGCGCGTAGAGAGGCACCTCGAGGAACGTGAGTTTGGTGCTGACCGCCGACGCACCGTTCTCCTCGGCCCACTTGATCTTCTCGAGCTTGTTGGTCAGCTCCGACGACGCGATGATGAACGGGTTCTTCAGCTTGAGTCCGGCAAAATCGACTGACAGATCAGCCATCGAGCTCTCCCCTCCGGGTCTCGGTTCCAGTATCACTGTCGTTGACGAATCCTGAGTCTGGGACCGGTTCGCGCATCTCCCCCAGTCGCTCGCCCGTCTCCAGGTAACGTCCCTTGACCGCCGCCTCGGCCTCGCTGCGCGCCTCGTCGGTCCAGTAGCCGAGTTCGTAGCCGTACCAGGGCTTCTTGAGCGTCAGCGGCGGCAGGCCTTCCGCCTCCCACCTTGCCAGCGCCTTGTCCATGAACTCCTTGCGCGGCAGGGAGGTCGGCGGGTAGTCCCACTTGCGGGTGGCATCGACAAGGATCGCGGACGTGCCGACCGGCTGCGGGAAGCGTTGTTCGTCCACATGGGCTTCCGGCGGCGCCGACGACGGATCCAG
>CAYMTC010000004.1:14174-20573 GCA_964393265.1 uncultured Thermoleophilia bacterium | reverse complement strand
CCAAGTCGGAGCTCATCACGGCGCTCGCCGACCGACCGGTCGTGGTGCCCGCGGGCGAGCCGCTTCTGCAGGCCTCTCTCACCCAGCACACCGGCCGCACGGTGACCTTTGGACCTCACGGGGACGTGTGGCTGGCCGCTGCCGAACCGCGCGACGGCGGCACGCACGCGCTCATCGACGCGTTCGGCCGGCGAGTGGCTCTGTGGTTCAACTTCACGGGTGGGCACTACCTCACCGACGCGCTCGCTGCCGTCGCGGCGTTCCTAGAGCTGGGCCACCGTCTGGAGGACGCCCGAGCCGGCGCGGCCGCGGTGACGTTCTCGGCTCACCGCGGCGAGGTCGTCCGGCTGGGCGGCGACGGCCTGCTTCTCGACGATGCCTACAACGCCAACCCCACGGCCTCGGTGGCGGCGCTGGAGCACTTGGCCGCGCTGGCGGGCCGGCGGCCCAAGGTGGCTCTGCTCGGCGACATGCTCGAGCTCGGGCCGCGGGCGGCCGAGTTCCACCGTGCGGTAGGGGAGCGCGCCAGCGAGCTCGACATCCGTGTCGTGGCGGTGGGAGAGTCGGCGCGGGGCTACCTCTGTGGAGTCCCGAACGAGGTGTGGCGTGCGACGGTGGAGGCTGCTCTGGCCGCTCTACCGCAGGACGTGCCGCCCGGCAGCGCGGTGCTCGTGAAGGGATCGCGCGGCATGCGCATGGAGCGGCTGGCAGAGCAGATAAGGAGCAGCCTGGCTCCGCAGCCGGACCCGCCCCACTCTGCGGGACGGCCGGTCGGTGGGGAGGACCCACGTGACTGAGTCGCGAAACTTACAGCAGTCGCGGCTGCCGTCCGCTTCGGGGCGCCTGCGGCGGCCGACGCGGCCCTCGACTGGAGGCAGCGGTGTTTAAGGCCATGGCAGCTGGCATCACGGCTCTGGTGCTCATGCTCGTCGTGGGTCCTAAGTTCATCGCGTGGCTGCGCCGCAACGAGTTCGGTCAGAACATCCGCGAAGAGGGTCCGCAGGCGCACCAGACCAAGGCGGGTACGCCGACCATGGGCGGTACGCTGCTGTGGGTGGCGGCCTTGGTGCCGTATGTGATCTTCAGTCACTTCACCGTGGCGTCGGTCACGGTCGTCATCTGCACCTTCGGCTGTGCTCTCATAGGGTTCATCGACGACTGGCTCAGCATCGTGCGCAAGCGCTCACTGGGGCTCTCCGCGCGCTGGAAGATGCTGCTGCAGCTGCTGCTGGCCCTGCTTGTCGGCTACGTCGCGCTGCGCTTCGCCGGTGTAGAGACCAGCCTGGACCTCCCCATACCCAATGCCGACTGGCACATCCCTACCTGGCTCTTCTACATCGTCGTGTTCGTGACCATCTCCGGCACGTCCAACGCGGTCAACCTCACCGATGGTCTGGACGGCTTGGCTGCCGGCAGCTCCGCGATCGTCCTGGTGGCCCTGGCGGGCATCGCCTTCATCCTGGGACGCCAGGTCAACGATCCCGGCATGACCGACCTCGTCATCTTGGCCGGCTGCATCGGCGGAGCGTCGTTGGGCTTCCTCTGGTTCAACGCGTTCCCGGCCGACGTGTTCATGGGCGATGTGGGCTCACTGGGCCTTGGGGGTGCCATCGCCGGCATGGCGATCATGACACGCACCGAGATCTTCCTGGTCATCATCGCCGGGCTCTTCGTGGTCGAGGCTCTGTCGGTCATGGTGCAGGTGGTCTCCTTCAAGTCCTTCCATCGCCGCGTCCTGCTCATGGCTCCGCTGCACCACCACTTCGAGCTGCGTGCGTGGTCAGAGACCAAGATCATCGTCCGTTTCTGGATCGTGGCCGCTATCTGCGCCGGCGCAGGGTTCGCTCTCTACTACGCGAGCTTCTAGCGCGCCGTGACGTCACTCACTCACCCTCTGTGATGGATCTGCGGGACATCCACGCGCTGACCGTCGTCGGCCTAGGTGAGAGCGGCGCCGCCGCCGCGGTGCTGGCGCGGCGGCGCCTCGGCGTGCCGGTGGTCGTCGTGGACGATCGTGTCGCTGGGGCGGAGGACCGCATCGCGGAGGTGACCGCGGCGGGTGCCACCGTTCGGCTTGGGGAGGCGGCGGCTCTGCCCAGCCAGACCGACCTGGTCGTCAAGAGCCCGGGGGTGCCCACCAAGAACGCGCACGTGCAGAGCGCTCTGCGCCGCGGGGTGCCGGTGTGGAGCGAGGTGGAGTTCGCGGCGCGGTTCCTGCAGACGCCGATCGTCGCGATAACGGGCACCAACGGCAAGACCACGACCACCGAGCTCGTCGGCGCTATGGTGCGCGCCGCCGGCATCCCATGTGCGGTGGCCGGCAACGTGGGCACCGCCATCGCCCGCGTGCCCGGCAGCGTGCCGGCAGACGGTATCGTGGTCGCCGAACTGTCCAGCTTCCAACTGGAGCACATCGTCGACTTCTGCCCGCGCGTGGCGGTGCTGCTGAACGTGACGCCTGACCACCTTGACCGACACGGCACACTGGCCGAGTACGCTGCTGCCAAGCTGCACGTGTTCCAGAACCAGGACGAGGGGTGCACGGCTGTCCTCAATGCGGACGACCCCGCCGTGCGAGGCGCGGCTGTTCCGGGCGCTGCCGACCAAGTCTGGTACTCCACGGCTTCCGCGGCGCCCCCAGCTACCGCACCTGACACGGGCGCTACCGAGGGCGGTGTTCTAGGCTTGCGCGCCGGTGTCCATCGAGACGCCTTGTGGGTCGACGGCCGGTTGCCAGGCACGCGCGGTAGCGGTCTGCGACCGGTCACGTTGTGCCGTGCGGGAGAGCTGTCCCTGAAGGGAGAGCACAACCTGTCCAACTCGCTGGCGGCGGCCGCCGCCGCCGCCGCCGCGGGTGTGTCCCAGTGGGCGATCGTGCAGGCGCTGCGCACCTTCCCCGGTGTGCCTCACCGTCTGCAGGTGGTGGCCGACATCGCCGGCGTGCGCTTCGTGAACGACTCCAAGGCCACCAACGTCGATGCAGCGCTCAAGGCGCTCACCGCCTACCACGGCCCGGTGCACCTGATCCTCGGCGGCTCGCTCAAGGGTGGCAGCTTCGACGCGCTCGCTGCCGGCACGGAGGGCCGTGTCAAGCAGGTGCTGCTGATAGGGCAGGCGGCTGCGCTCCTGGAGGAAGCGTTCGGGCGCCGCCGTGCGGCCGCTCCGGCCGCTACGCCTCCGTTCGTACGTCTTCCAGACCTCGAGGCGGCCGTCCGTCGCGCCGCGGCCGCCGCGGTGCCAGGCGATGTCGTGCTGCTCAGTCCGGCCTGTGCGAGCTTCGACCAGTCCAGGAACTACGAACACCGAGCCGAACACTTCATCGAGCTGGTCGAAGCGTTGCGAAGCGGGGGTCGCAGCACAGCATCATGAGTGCACGCGGATCGGGAGCACCACTGGAGGACCTCGTCGCCCCAGACTGGGTCGACGGCGCCCTCGACCGTCGCCTGCGGGAGCGCCGCTCGGGAGTGCAGACAGGCGCCGCGGGGTACGCAAGCCCGGAGCGGCGCACGGCGTCCCGAAAGCGCGGCGAGAGCAGCGACGAGGCAGCGACTGGGTCTATCGAGAGACGCGACCGCACCGCCCTTCTTGCTCTCTCCGGCCCCGCGATGGGCCGACTCCTCATGTTCGCCACGGTCACACTGCTGCTGTTCGGCCTGGTCATGGCCTACAGCTCGTCCACGTACCAGGCCTACTACTCGTACGGCTCCAGCTGGTACTTCCTCCAGCGTCAGCTCATCTGGGCGGCCGTGGGCGTGGCGGTCATGGTGGTCTTGAGTCGCATCGACTACACGCTATGGCGCAAGCTGGCGCTGCCGGCGGCGTGCGCCGTGGCGGCTCTGCTCGTGCTGGTGGCTTTTCCCGGCGTGGGAGCCACTGTGAACGGCGCGCGGCGCTGGATCGACCTAGGGTTCACGACGCTACAGCCCAGTGAGTTGGCCAAGCCGGCTGCCATCCTTCTGGCGGCGGCCATGCTGGCCGCTGGTGTAGGCAAGCCCATCACGCTACGTCTGTTCGTACGGGTCATGGGGCTGGTCGTCGTGCCGCTGGCCCTCCTCATCCTCATCGGTAAGGACCTCAGCACCACCATCATCCTGGTCATGACCGTGGCTGGCGTCCTCGTCGTCGCGGGCGCGCGTTGGAAGCACCTGCTGGTCCTCGGCGCCGTGCTGCCGGTGGCCGCGGTAGGTCTCATCCTCCTCGAACCGTACCGCACCGCCCGCGTCCTCTCGTTCCTCGACCCCTGGGAACATGCCGACACCAGCGGCTTTCAGGCTACTCAGTCGCTCATCGCGGTGGCCTCCGGCCGTGTCTTCGGGGTGGGACTTGGCAACTCCGTCCAGAAGTCGGGGTTTCTGCCCGAGCAGACGACGGACATGATCACAGGTATCATCGGGGAGGAGCTGGGTCTTGTCGGTCTACTCCTCCTGGTCGCGCTGTACGGTGTGCTGGCGTGGGCGGGGCTTCGGCTCGCTTTGGCGTGCCGTGAGCCGTTCGCCCGGCTGGTGACTGCAGGCTTCACCATCACCGTGGTGGGGCAAGCGCTGCTCAACCTGGGTGCGGCCATGGGACTCCTGCCCATCCTCGGCGTGCCCCTGCCGCTGGTCTCCTGCGGCGGCACGAGCCTGCTGGTGGTGCTGGCGGGTGTGGGGATCATGCTCAACATCGCCGGCAACAGAAGGAGCTACATCGTTGTCACCCCTCAACGACGTCGCCGTCCTCGTAGCAGCGGGGGGCACCGGGGGCCACATGGCCCCGGCACTAGCGGTCGCTGAAGAGCTCGCGTCACGAGGCGCTGTCGTCAGCTTCGTCACGACCCCGTCGCAACGGCCGCTCGTCCAAGACCTGTACACGACCTACGACCTGGCCATGCGCGGCTTCGAGCGGCGGCTGTTGGCCCGGCAGAACCTCACGACCGTACGCCAGCTTCTGAGCGCCGCGCCACGCACCTGGCGTCACATCAGCGCGGCCAGACCAGCCTGTGTGGTGGGGGGTGGAGGCTACGTGAGCGGTCCGGTCGTGGCGCTCGCCGCGCTGCGCGGCGTGCCTACCGTTGCCATGGAGGCGGACAGTCACCTGGGCGTCACGAACCGTCTGCTGCGGCCCTGGGTACGGCGGCTCTTCCTCAGCTTCCCTATCGCTGGCCTCGAGGCGCCCAAGTTCGTGGTGACGGGACGGCCGCTGGCGCGGCAGCAACTCTCCGCGACAGCGGCCGACGGCCGCCGCGCGTTCGCGTTGATGGACGACCTGCCGGTGCTGCTGGTCTTCGGTGGCAGTCAGGGGGCGCAGAGTCTAAACCGCGCCTGCCTCGAAGCCTTCGCCCGGCCTGCTCTGGACATCCAGGTCGTCCACGTGTGCGGGCCGCGCAACCATGAGGAGTCCGCGGCGGCCCTCGCCGCGTCCGGCGCGCCGGTTGAGCGCTACCACTTGCTCCCCTACACTGACCGCTTAGCCGCTGCGATGGCCGCCGCGGACTTGGTCGTGGCGCGCTCGGGCGGCTCGGTCGCCGAGATCGCCGCGCTGGGGCGTCCGGCCATCTTGGTGCCGTATCCGTACGCCAGCGCAGACCACCAGCGCAAGAACGCCGCTTGGATGCAGTCGGGCGGGGCAGCGGTCATGATCGACGATGCCGAGCTCACAGGAGAGCGCCTGGCACTGGCCGTGCGCGAGATCCTCGAAGACAGTGAGCGGCGGGAGCGCATGGCAGCGGCGAGTCGAGCGTTGGGCCGTCCGCACGCCACTCAGCAGGTCGTCGACGAGATCGAGCGGCTGGTAGGAGAGAGGTCTCGATGAGCAGACAGGTCGCCGCCGAGCTACCACAACCAGTGCACTTCGTGGGCATCGGTGGTGCGGGCATGAGCGCTATCGCGCTCGTGCTCGCTCGGCTTGGGGTCGTCGTGACTGGCTCAGACCTCAAGGCCAGCCGCTACACGCGCCTCGTCGAAGCGGCCGGTGTCCCCGTGAGCATCGGCCATAGCATCGCCAACCTGGGACAGCCGGCGGTCGTGGTCATTTCGTCGGCCATACCCGACAGCAACCCCGAGCTGCAAGAGGCCCGGCGGCGCGAGGTACCCGTCCTGCAGCGGGCCGAGATGCTGGCTCGCCTCATGGCTATGCGTCGCGGCGTGGCCGTGGCGGGTACGCATGGCAAGACCACCACGTCCTCGATGATCGCGCACGTGCTGCACGAGTGCGGCCGTGAACCGACGTTCCTCGTCGGCGGAGAGGTCAACGACAGAGGTGCCAACGCTGGCGTGGGCGACGGCGAGTGGCTGGTGGCGGAGGCCGACGAGAGCGACGGCAGCCTGCTGTTCCTGCGCCCCGAGGCTGCGGTCGTCACCAACGTCGAGCTCGACCACCACAGTCACTACTCGTGTGTGGCCGAGCTACACGAGGTGTTCC
>CAYMTC010000004.1:5593-14164 GCA_964393265.1 uncultured Thermoleophilia bacterium | reverse complement strand
GTGGTCGTCGAGGACAGCGGCGGCGAGTTCCTCGCCGACCACGCTCCTTGTCAGGTGGTGCGTTGCGGTCTGGACAGCGGCGACGTGAGGGCCACGGTCGCCCAAGTCGACGATCGTGGTAGCGACTCGCTTGTGTACCGTGACGGCGAGCAGGCGGCGCGGCTCATCCTGCGAGTGCCTGGCGAGCACAACGTCCTCAACGCGCTTGCAGCACTCGCCGTGCTCGAGCACTGCGGCGTCCCCATGGCGGAGGCGGTGGTGCCTCTCACCACTTTCAGCGGCGCCGCTCGACGCTACCAGGCCGTGGGCGTACGGGCCGGCGTGCGTGTGGTCGACGACTACGCCCACCATCCCAGTGAGGTGGCGGCTACGCTGCGAGCGGCACAGGCCGGCGGTCACCGGCGGGTCGTCGCGGTCTTCCAGCCGCACCTGTTCTCACGCACGCGGTACCTGCAACGAGAGCTAGGGCACGCTCTAGCGCTGGCAGACCTCGTCGTGGTCACCGACATCTTCCCGTCGCGCGAGGAGCCGCAGCCTGGCGTCACCGGCAAGCTCGTGGTCGACGCCTTCCTCACTGAGCGCCCGGGCGGCCCTGTCGCCTACATGCCCCGCCTCGACGACGCGGTACGGTATCTAAAGGCGCGTGTCCGCGAGGGCGACTTGGTCCTCACGCTGGGCGCGGGCGACGTGTCCCGCGTCGGTGAACGACTGCTGGTGGCTCTCGACGCCTGACGGGGCATCGCGCGGAGAGCCCGGATCCCCAGTGCGACAGGAGGGGGCGCAAGGAGAAGCGCCCCTGCACGGCGAATAGCGGTCCACCCGCCCACGTGGTGTCGCCCGCGGCGCGGTACGTCGCAGAAGGGACAACGCCCAGAGGGAGGTAGGCCCGGCAGTGCTCCAGCGACGCGTCAAGAAGCGGAGGGGCTGGCTGCTGTCCGTGTGCCTCAGCCTTGTCACCGTGGGTCTGCCATTCGGCCTGTACCTCTGGGGAAGCGCCTCCGACACCTTCGCGGTCCGAACCGTGGTGCTGACGGGCTGTGAGCGCGTTCCCAGAGCCAAGGCACAACGTCTGCTGGACCAGCGCCTGCTTGGCAGCAACCTGTTCAAGGTACGTGGCAGCCAGGCTGAGGAAGCTCTGTCATCGCTGCTCTTCGTGGCCGAGGTCCACATGGACAGGGACTTCCCGGCGACGCTGCGCGTGACGGTGCGGGAGCACGAGCCAGCACTGTACGCGCTGTGGCGGGGGCGCTGGTACATCGTCTCCCGTAAGGCAGTGGTGCTGGGCGCGGTCCAGGACGAGTCGCGACAGGCGCGCGAAGCTGTGCGCACGGGGCCGCAGCGTGTGTCACTACGCTTGCCGGCTGTGCAGGCAGTATCGGCGCTGAAGGCGCACTCCGTCACCACCGATGCGAACGTGCGTTTGGCGCTGCGGGTGGTGGCAGCGCGGCCCGCAGAGCTACGCTCCACGGCGACGAGCTTGTGGAACGGCCGCAGCGGGCTGCGCCTGCGACTGCGCCCCGATGTGGCGGTCGACCTTGGGCCCGCCACGCGACTCGACGCCAAGGGGCTGGCCCTCGACGCCGTCCTCGACTACTACAGGAAGCAGAAGGTGGCGGCGCGCTACGTCGACGTCTCCGTCCCAGACCGGCCGCTGGCCAAACCGATGCTATGAGTCGGTCAAAGCAACGCGTCACGCGGATCGTCGTGCCGTTCGCGGCTCGCCCGTCATCGTCACAGCGGGCGACACTGTCCGGTGGCCGTGTTTGACACCCTCGGGGGGGCGCCAGTATGCTTGCCAAATCGCGAGGTCTCAAGCAGTACGTGAGGGTTTCTCCGCACGAACAGGCTGCTCAGCGCGGATGTCCCGTCAGCGTCCCGGTGGGACGTGGTACATCCCTCCAGCGTCAGTCCATCCCTTCGCTGCGACGCGGGCACGAGGCCTCGACCATCACAGGAGGATGACGAGATGATCGACTCGGCGGCGAACTACCTCGCGGTGATCAAGGTCGTTGGCGTCGGCGGCGGTGGGACTAACGCGGTCAACCGTATGGTCGACGCCGGCTTGCGCGGCGTCGAGTTCATCGCCGTGAACACCGACGCGCAGGCGCTGCAGATGTGCGACGCCGACGTGAAGATCCACATCGGCGGCAAGATAACCCGGGGCCTGGGAGCTGGCGCCAATCCGCAGGTGGGCTACCAGGCGGCTGTCGAGAGTCGAGATGAGCTGCGCGACGCCATCAAGGGCGCCGACATGGTGTTCGTCACCGCTGGCAAAGGCGGCGGCACGGGCACCGGCGCGGCGCCGGTGATCGCCGAGCTGTCGCGCGAGATGGGCGCCCTCACAGTCGGCGTGGTCACGCGTCCGTTCGCGTTCGAGGGCAAGCGACGCGCCCGGCAGGCGGAAGACGGCATCCGGGTGCTCAGCGACAAGGTCGACACGCTCATCATCATCCCCAACGACCGCTTGTTGCAGGTCGTCGAGAAGCGCACCTCGCTCATCGAGGCCTTCAAGGTGGCCGACGACGTCCTTCGCCAGGGAGTGCAGGGCATCACCGACCTCATCACTGTGCCGGGACTCATCAACCTGGACTTCGCAGATGTGCGCGCTGTGATGAAGAACGCCGGTTCGGCGCTCATGGGCATCGGTGTGGCCAGCGGCGAGAGCAGAGCCGTCGAGGCGGCGCGGGCGGCCATCAGCTCGCCGCTGCTCGAGGCGAGCATCGAAGGAGCAAAGGGCATCCTGCTCAACATCACGGGCGGTAGCGACCTGGGGCTCTTCGAGATCAACGAGGCCGCCGAGATCATCTCTGGCGCGGCCGACGCCGAGTGCAACATCATCTTTGGCGCCGTCATCGACGGCGGGCTGGGCGATGAGGTGCGAGTCACCGTCATCGCCACGGGCTTCGACCGTCCGCCGGCAGAGGCGGCGGCGCCGCCGGCGTGGACGGCACAGGCGCCGGTCGAGCAGCCTGCGTCAGAGGAGCAGCGTCCGTCCGCACCGCTCTTCGGCGCCGACGAGAAACCGAGTTTCGAAGTCGGCGAGGACGTCCTCGAGATCCCGAGCTTCCTCAAGGATCACTGAGCTCTCCGGCGTGGGGCTCCAATTGCATTGCCGCACGCCGCTCGCATATGCTCTTGCGCCTGATGGGCCGGCTTGCCGGGCGGCCATGAGTCGCCTGGGGCCGGCTGAACGTTGCGGGGCACTTCACGCATGAAGCCAAAGACCAGACACATCGTCATCCTCGTCATCGTGGCCGCTCTCATCGGTCTGTCCATCTACTTCATCTATCCGCCTGGAGAGAAGACACGTCTGGGGCTGGATCTGCGCGGCGGTCTCGAGGTCGTCTACGAGGCGCGCACCACAGACGGGAAGGCGCCGTCCGCCGACGAGATGACCAAGACCCTGGGCATCATCGAGCGGCGCGTCAACGGGCTAGGCGTCAGCGAGTCGGCGGTACAGAGACAGGGGCAGGCACAGATCTCGGTATCGCTGCCCGGTATCACCAACGTCGACCAGGCGCTCGCCATCGTCGGCAAGACGGCTCAGCTCGAGTTCTACGACGACAGCGAGACACGCCTCGCCGGGCCCACAGCGACCAAGGACGAACTCTTCCAGGAGGCCGAGGGCGACGTACCCGACGATGTGCTGGCGGCGCTCAAGAAGGGCGACTTCGTCGATGAGTACCGGGTCATCGAGGCGCCGCCGGGCGTCTGGGGCGACAACACAGAGGTCGTCTACTTCCTGTACGAGCACGAGCCGGCAATGACCGGCGGCGCCATCAAGGAGGCCAGCCAGACCTTCGCGGCGGGGAACGTGCCCGAGGTGAGTATGGAGTTCACCGAAGAGGGCGGCAAGCAGTTCGAGGAGGTCACCAAGCAGCTTGCCATCCGCGGAGCCTTGCGACAGCAGTCCCAGACGTTCGCGATCGTGCTCGACAACGTCATGGAGAGCGATCCGCAGGTGGACTACCTGGAGAACCCGCAGGGCATCTCCGGCGGCAGCGCCGTCATCACGGGTCGCTTCACTCTGCAGGAGGCCAAGGACCTGGCGCTGGTGCTCAACACGGGCGCCCTGCCGGTGACGCTCACGCCGATCCAGAAGCAGCAGGTCTCGGCCACGCTGGGCGAGGACTCGCTGAACCAAGCCATGTTCGCGGGCGCCGTCGGCCTGGGTCTCGTCTTGCTCTTCATGGTCATCGTGTACCGCTTCTTGGGCCTCGTCGCAGACATCGCGCTCATCATCTACGCGATCCTGCTGTGGGGCGTGTTCAACGCCGTGCCGGTCACGCTCACGTTGCCCGGCATCGCCGGCATGATCCTCACCATCGGCGTGGCGGCGGACGCCAACGTGGTGGTGTTCGAACGTATCAAGGAAGAGGTGCGCGGTGGCAAGAGCGTGCGCTCGGCCATCAACTCCGGCTACGGCAAGGGGTTCAAGACCATCCTCGATGCCAACATCCTCATCCTGCTCACCGCACTCATCCTGTTCTACTTCGCCACCGCCCAGCCCAAGGGGTTCGCGCTCACGCTCATCATCGGCACCGTGGTCAGCCTGTTCACGGCCGTCCTGGCCACCCGCGCCATGCTGGGCCTCATGGCCGACTTCTCCTGGTTCAATCGGGCCGCCTTCATGGGGGCCAAACCGGGCGAGATGCTCTTCCCCGGCGAGTTCACGTACAACGAGAGTGCGCCGGCGACGGGCTCCAGCACGCGGCGCGGCCGCAGGGGCACGCGTCGCGACGACGACGCCGGCGCACCTTCCATCAAGGGTGGCGCCGACGCGCGTGGCGCAGACGCCCCGGCGGCCGCGGTCACGCAGTCTGCGACCGTTCCCGAGTCGTCTCGGTCGACTGACGGCGAGGCCGGGGACGCCGCAGAGGACGCCGCGCCGGCGCCCAGCGCGCAGCGCGGCTCCGCGCCGCCCCGGCGGCCGTCGGCGAGCAAGCGTCGGCAGCCCACTCGCAAGAAGAGGAAGAAGCGCCGCTAGGCGCCGAGGAGGCAGCAGTGAAGGGCTTCTGGCGCGCTATCCATAGCTACGACTACACAGGCCACAAGATGTGGTGGTTCGCGCTGTCTGGGGTCGTCATCCTCATCGGTCTGGGCAGTCTGTTCGTGCGTGGTGGGGGCAACCCGCTGCAGGGCCTCAACTACGGCCTCGAGTTCCGTAGCGGCACGCGCATCACGGTCGAGCTGGTCAAGGACGCCGACGTGGCCGCCGTGCGTGCGGTCGTCGCCAAGCAGGACGTCGGCAGCGCCGTGATCCAGGAGGCAGAGACCGAGGAAGGGCGGCGTGCCTTCCAGATCCAGGTCGAGCCGCTCAGCACCGCTCAAGAGCAGGGGCTGCGCGATGCCCTCCAGGATCGCTTTGGCATCGCGCAGGGGGAGGCCGGGCCAGCGTACGCGTCCGAGACGGTGGGCCCCACCTTCGGACGCGACGTGGTGACCGCCTCCTGGGAGGCCGGTCTGCTTGCGCTCATCGTGATCCTCATCTACGTCAGTCTGCGGTTCGAGTGGAAGTTCGCCATCGCGGCCATCGCCGCCGAGGTCCATGATGTGGCGGTGTTCGTCGGTGTCTACTCGCTCGTGGGCCGAGAGCTCACTACAGCCAGCATCGCGGCGGTGCTCACCATCATCGGATACTCGCTGTACGACACCGTGATCATCTTCGATCGCATCCGCGAGAACGCTCCGCGTATGCGCGGTGTGCGTTACGGGGAAATGGTCAATCGCTCGCTGTGGGAGACTATCAACCGCTCCGTCAACACCACGTTGACCACCTTGCTGCCAATTCTCTGCTTGCTGTTCTTCGGCGGCACCACGCTCACGGACTTTGCCTTCGCGCTCACTATCGGCATGATCTCCGGGGCCTACTCGTCCATCTTCATCGCGGCGCCCATCGCCACCATGCTCAAAGAGCGTGAGCCCCAGTACCGCAAGGTCGTAGCTCGCTCCAAAGAGGCGAAGGCCTGACCGAGGCAGACCTTCAAGTCTCTCGGAGCATCCTCTATCACTACTTGAACGTTCGCCGCAGAGTGAGACCGTTTTTCCGTCGCCAGCAGGGAGAACGGGCTGCTTGAACGCTTTACATAGAACGTCACGTCACCTATGGTGAGACCCTCTCGCGGCCGTCCGCTCGCTCGCCCTGCGATGCTCTGCGTATCCGCCGCGCGAGCTGCGACACAGGTGAGGGGAGGGCACGGTTGTCGGCCAGGCGGGTGGAGGACTCGTTCTCCATGACGGGTCCCGATGCGGTGGCGGTCAACCTGGCGGCGGCACGCGATACTGCGGTGGTCCGGCTGCGGGGTGAGTTCGACATCGACAGCGTTCCCCACGTCGACGTTGCACTACGTCGTTCCTTCGGGCCGCTCTACCATCGGCGGCATCTCGTCCTGGACCTGTCGGCGGCCACGCTCGTGGACTCCACCTTCGTCGCCTTCGTGGTCCGGCTCTCACGGCTCGTGCGCGAGGCGGGTCACGAGGTGGTCCTAGCCTGTCCGCGCGGGCACGTGCGGCGCACCCTGCTCCTGGTGGGGCTGCCCAACCTGCTGCCTGTCTACGACTCCCTGGATGAGGCGGTGGCGGCTGCTAGCGCGGCGACACTGCCGATCATCCCGCCGCTGCTGCCTACGCAGCCATCAGTGCCAGACTGAGCTGGCTGCTGGCCAGAGCGGCGTCGCCCGAGGCGTCCGCGGTCCAGCGGCCGCATGCGCTGCGCAGTCGTGTGTGCTTGAGCAGTCGTGTGCCGTCCCAGGACCGCATGCTCGTTGAAGCCCGTATGAGGCGGCAGGGCTACGAGTGGCTTCAGCGCCCTGTTCGGTGCGACCGCAATGCTGCCGGGGCTAGCCGCTGGCGTGCTGAGCGGCGCCCTGTGTCTGGCGCCGCCGCGCGGCCGCCGTGCGCCGCTGGAACGCTCGCATGCGGCACGCATCTGAGCAGTACTTGCGGGCCGGGTTACTGGTGATGAACTCCTTGCCGCACGTGTCAAGGGCGCAGATGCGGCGCTCTGGCTCGCGACGAGCGGGCGCGTCGCTGCTGCGGCGCGTGGTGGCACGCGGCGCCTCCGTGTGGAGGGCGCACATGGGTGAGGGGTTGTACATGGAGAGCCTCGTGGTGCAGCCCGGGTACGCGCACGTTCTGCCCTGCTGATACGTGCGCGTGCGATTGCCGCGTCCGCCGCCGACTACCTTCTTGCCGCGGAGCGCAGAGCCATTATGCAGATCCATGCTTGTCCACCCCCCGTCACGGTCGCCGCCGGTGCTGGCGGTGTGTGGTACGGGTCTCCTTAGTCGCCTCGTGCTTTGAGGGCCGTCTCCCGGCTTGAGTACATGCCGAAGATACGGTCTAGTCCGGTGATCTCGAAGATGCGCGTGATGTTCTCGTCGGTGCAGACGATGTCCAGTCTGCCGTTCTTAGGCCGGACCCGCTTGGCTCCACTCACGAGCACACCCAGTGCGGTCGAGTCGATGAAGGTCACCTGCGAGAGATCGACCACGACGTTGACGGCACCCGCGTCTATGCCGGAGATCAGTGCCTCCTTGAACTGGGGTGCCGAGTAGATGTCCACTTCGCCTTCGAGAACGACGACCGCCGTCTCCTGGTCAGGCTGCGTGAGCTCCACGCGGAACTGCGGCCGTTCCTCCATGCCACTTGCCTCCTTGCCTCACAGTGCGACTGTGCGCCCGTCGCCGGGCTGTATCACTCCCCTTATGTCCGACTGCGGCGGGTCCTGAAACGCCTTGCCTTCTCCGACGGTGCATCGTGATGGGGCGCTCTCGTGCGTGTCTGGCGTGATGAGCGGCCGCATGGGTGGCGATGAGCAGCCGCATGGGTGGCGATGAGCGGCCGCATGGGTGGCGATGAGCGGCCGCGCCGGGTTGGGAAGAGCGCCCGGCTCTGGTAGCTTCGCTGGCGATGGACGCGAAGACGGACACAGCCAAGCAGCAGGACGGCCGTGGCGTCGTCGTAGGCGTGGACCTGGGCACTGTGACCACGTCCATCGCCGTGGCCCGCGTGAGTGGCGACGGTGAGCTGGACTCGCTGCGCACCAGCAGCGTCCGCCACGCCGGCGACCCGCTCCAGCCGTTCCTAGAGGCGTACCCGCAGATCCGTGCCAGCGGCATCGTGGGCATGGTCGCCACCGGCGTGCACGCGGAGCGACTCGGGCGGCCGGTGGTCGCTGGTCTGCCCGAGGAGATCGCTCTCCAGACGGCGGCGGAGCACCTGTTGCCATGGGATGGTCCTGCCGTCGTGGTGCGGGTCGGCGGCGGTGGTTTCGCCGCGCTGGCGCGCACCGCCGCCGACAAGTGGGTCTACGAGACCAACGATCGCTGCTCGGCCGGCACAGGTCAGGCCATCGAGCGGCTCTGTGCGCGCTTTGGCTGCGACCTGGACCAGGCGATGGCTCTTGCTCTGGGCGCTGACAAGGGGGTGGCGCTCACGGCGCGTTGCGCGGTGTTCGCCAAGAGCGAGCTCACGCACTTCGCCAACCAGGGAGAGGACCACGGGCGGCTGTTCCGCGGCTACTTCGAGGCGGTCGCCGAGGCCATCAACGGCCTCGTGGCCAAGGTCGGA
>CAYMTC010000004.1:0-5583 GCA_964393265.1 uncultured Thermoleophilia bacterium | reverse complement strand
GCTCACTGGCAACGGGGCCCGCATCTGTCCGCTCACCGAGGCACTGGCCGGGGTCGCCGGGGTGCCCACGGCGGTGGCGGTACAGGCGGGGGCCTTCGACGCGCTGGGGGCTCTGTGGTACGCAGCGCGCGGCCCACGCACGGCTGTGTCCAGGTGGCCGGCCGATCCGCGCGAGTTGGTACAGGAGCGTCGGCGGCGCATCGGGGTGTTGCCCCGGGCGCAGGACGGGCCGGGGTCGGTACGCCTGCTCGAAGATACCCCCCAGGACGGCGCCGCGGGGCACGGAGCGTGCGCAAACGACACCGGCGATGTCGTCGTGCACGACGAGGGGCCGGTGGTCCTGGGAGTCGATCTGGGGTCTACGGGTTCCAAGGCGGTGCTCCTCGACGTGGGCACCGGCGCCGTTCGGGCCAGCGTGTACCGCCGCACAGACGGCAACCCGGTGGAGGCGGCTCGCGCCCTCGTGGCGCGGCTGCAGGGTATGTCCTCGGCGCCCGTGTGGGCGCTCGGTCTCACCGGCTCCGGGCGCGACGCCGTCGCGGTCGTGGCGCGCGCCGCCTACGACGACGCTCTGGCGCGCATAGTGGTGCAGAACGAGATCGTGGCCCACGCGCGTGCGGCTGCCTGGTACGACGACGAGGGCGGCCGCAGCCTCTCCATCATCGAGATCGGCGGGCAGGACGCGAAGTTCATCAACGTGCGCGACGGCACGGTCGTCGAGTCGGACATGAACCGCGTGTGCAGCGCTGGCACCGGGTCGTTCCTCGAGGAGCAGGCGCTAGACATGGGCTTGGACGACATCGCGCAGTTCGGCCAGCTGGCGGCCGCCGGGCAGACGCCGCCAGACCTGGGCCAGACGTGCACCGTGTTCGTCAGCGACCTCGCGGCAGAGGCCCTCGCCGACGGGTACACCCGGGCGGACATCTTCGCCGGGCTGCAGTACGCGATCATCCGCAACTACCGCAGTCGGGTCATGGGCGACAGACGACTGCTGGACCGCGTCTTCTTCCAGGGCAAGCCAGCCAGCAACGTGTCGCTCGCGCGCACGTTGGCGGCGATCACCGGTCGCGAGGTGCTTGTGCCGCCTGACCCGGGAGCCATGGGCGCGGTCGGCATCGCTCTGCTGGCTCGCGAGGCGTTGCCTCCGGCGCCGCGACACGGGTCTGGCGATGGGCGGTCGACGCAGCGCGAGGCGGACCCCGACCCAGCGCCGGTACCGGCGCCGTTCGATCTGGAGCGACTGCTCAGTGCGCGCGTCGTGTCACGGCGGGAGCTGCGGTGCGGCGACAAGGCCTGCGGGAACATGTGCCGTATAGAGTCCGCCGTCGTCGAGGTCGCCGGTCAGCGTCGAGTCGTGCGCAGTGGCGGCAACTGTCCCAAGTACGAGGACGTGAGCGCCGTGGGGCGTAAGCTGCCGCGCGGCGCTCCCAACGCGTTCCACGAGCGTGACGAGCTCTTGGTGCGTACGCTGCAACGGTGGGGCCTGGAAGGAGTCCAAGCGCCCGCTCCGAGCCAGCCGGCGGCTGAGGCGCACCCTCTGGCGGGGCTCCACGTCTCACTGCCCTACGCGCACTACGTCATGGACCTTGCGCCCTTCTTCGTCGCGTACCTTCGCACGCTTGGCGCCCGCGTCACCGTTCCCATGGCCGACTCCGGCACGCTGGCCGTGGGCGACCGGCTGTGTGGGGCCGCGGGTTCGTGCGCTCCGGTGAAACTCGCGCATGGCCTGGCCATCGGAAGCTGCGACGTGGTGCTCATGCCAAAGATCGTCAATGTGCCGTGTCCGGGCGCGGGCGAGGGTCGCAGCACCTGCCCTATGGCACAGGGCGCGCCCGAGTCGGTGGCCGCTGCGATCGAGAGCGGCCGCGGGGCTGGTCAGGGCGCGCCGCAGGTGGTGCATCCGGTGTTGCTCCCGCAGACGCGCGACGAGCTGGATTCGCCCGTGCTGTCCGCTGCGCTTGCGGACTTGGCCCAGCAGCTTGCAGAGGTCGCAGCGGCGCTCGAGAGGACAGAGCTCAGTGACGCGCCTCCGGCGGAAGCGTCTGTCGCTGCGGCAGAGACGCCAGCGCCGTCACAGCAGGCGCAGGGCGGCCGCATCTCGCCGGCCGTAGCGCAGGCTGCGGTCGACGCTGCCCGCGCCGCCCAGCGTGAGTTCGACGACGAGCGACGCGCCATCGGCGAGCGGACGCTGGAGTACGCGGCAAAGCACGGCTATCCAACGGTCGTGATCGTGGGCGAGACACACGTCATGCACGACCGCAGCCTCAATACCGGTATCCACGACTTGGTCGCGCAGAACGGCGCGCTGCCGCTGCCCGTGGACAGCTACCCGCTGCCGCCCGATGCGCCCGACGTGCCGCGCATGCACTGGGCAAGCGGCAGCGCCGCTCTGCGCGCAGCGCTCGATGCGCGTCGGCGGGGCACTGTGTTCCCGCTGCTGCTCGGAGCGTTCGGCTGCGGACCCAACTCGTTCGTGGAACCGCTGTTCCAGGACCTCATGGAGGGCTACCCGCACGCCGTGTTCGAGACCGACGGACACGGTGGGCTCGCCGGCTACGTCACGCGCGTGCAGGCGTTCCTATACGCGGCTCAGGCGTACGCCGCGAAAGCACATGACGGGCCCGGAACGGTAGCGGCGGAGCACCTGCAGCACTACCTGCGTCCGCCGGAGCACAGTCTGGACGTGCGCGACGCCTCGCGGGTCGTGTTCGGGACGGTGGGGGGTACGCTAGGCACACAGGTGGCGGCGGCGCTTCGCGGTCGCGGCATCGATGCCGACTTCGTGGGAGCCACGGATGGCGCGACGCTGCGTCTGGCACAGGATTCGTGCTCCGGCAAGGAGTGCCTGCCGTACCAGCTCATCTGGGGTGGTGTGGCGCGCTACTTCAGCGAGCAGCCACCGACGGCCGACGAGCGCGTGCTGCTGCTGAGTGTGGGGAACGGCTTCCGCTCCTGTCGGGCCAACCTCTTTCCAGTGACCATCGGTCTGGGGCTTGAGCGTATGGGCCTGCGCGACAAGGTCATGGTAGGCGATCTGAGCCTGCTCACGAGCGACTTGAAGATAGTCCCGGCGGTCTGGTCGGCGCTGGTGGCCCAAGACATCCTCAACCTGCTGCGCTTCCACCACTTGGCGGGGGAGCGCACGCCCGGCGACGCCGACGGTCTCTTCGCCACCTGGCAGACGGCGCTGGAGCGGTGTCTGGAGAAGCCGGCGCGGCATGCGCGGTTCGGCAAGGCCCTGGCCGACGGGCGCGACGTGGTGGCGCGTGTGGAGACGCTGGTGGGCGAGGCGGCGGCCGACTACGCGCGCCTGCCACAGGCGGCGGCCGCCGAGGAGCTCCGCGACGTGCTGGTCGCCGGCGACATCTTCCTGCGTGTTGACGAGTGGGGTAATGGAGGCCTTCAACGACGGCTGGCCGACCTGGGCCTGCGCGTCACGCACGAGCCCTTCGCCGAGTTCTTCGAGTTGCTGGCGCTGCGTGACATCCAGGAACAGAGGCCACTGACCCGCATGTGGACGTTGCGCATGGTCACGCTGCGTGTCATGCGGTCCGTGGTGCGTCGCCTGGTAGCTGCCGGTCGCGTCACGCAACCGTGGCTCTTCTGGCACGACATCCGCGACGTGGAGGCCGCCAGCCGCGAGGTGTTCGACGGCTTCCCCTTCGGCGAGACCATCACGACGGTGGGGTCCATCGTGCACACCTGGCGCACGCAGCCCATCGACGGTGCGGTGGCGGTGGCGCCTCGCGGGTGTGGGCCGGGACTTCTAGCCGAGGCGCTCCTGCGCCGGCGCAGCGACGTGCCGGTGCTGTTCGTGTACAACGACGGCGACCCGCTGCAGAACGAGCGGCTGGCCGGCTTTGCCTGGCGGCTCCATGGCCAGCCGCCGCGCCGCGAAGCGCCTGTCAGGGGGCTGTAGGCAACAGCTCCTCGCCGGTAGTGCCGCCGCGCACCGCGAAACTCACGATCATGCGGTCTGTGAGCCACTCCACCGGGGCGCGGTCATCTGTCCACGGCGAGTCTGACGGCGCCGCTTCGCGCAGGTCGGCCGCGAAGAGCTGGGTCAATGACGCCACACCCGGCGCTTGTGCATCGAGCGATGAGGAGCTCGGTGGCGCTGTCGCGGCTGACGTACTGGTGTCCTGCAGCAGCTCGGCGTCTGCCGCGAGCAGACGGGCTCGCAGCGCGCTGAGTGGTGCGCGCTCGGTCAGTCCCACGACCAGCGTGTTGAAGCGTAGGGGCCGCCACGTGACCACTTGCGGGAACGCGGTCGCAAGGGTGCCAGCGACGCCCTGCACCAGGCGCTCGTCGCCGGGCAACGTCGTGACGTTGAGCGCTACGGCGCCACCCGGCCGCAGGCGCGAACGGACCAGATCGAAGAACTCGTGTGTGGCCAAGTAGAAGGGCACGTAGGGCTGGCGGTAGGCGTCGATCATGATGAGGTCGTAGCGCCGCGCCGTGCTGCGCAGGAACGGGCGTGCGTCAGCGTCGACCACGCGCAGATAGGCATCCTCTTGGATACCGAAGTAGGCTCGCCCGGCGTCGCTGACGGCGGGATCGATCTCGACTCCGTCGATGCGGACGGTGGGAAAGAGCGCCCGGAAGGCGCGTGCGGTGGTACCGCCGGCGTTGCCGAGTGTCGCGGCGTAGCGGGGGGTGCGACCCATCAGCGCTGGAAGCGTGAGGAACATGTCCCACTCGCCGCCGGTGAACACGGAGTCGGGGTGCCAGATGGAGTGCACTGCCTCGCCTTCATTGAGGTAGAGCAAGCGACGGTCATCGCGCTGCACGACCTGGATGTACTGGTACTGGGACTCGCGTTCGAAGAGGAGACCGGCCGCACTCTTCACGGTACCGGGAGGCACCGCGAGGAGAGCGGCGAGGGCGACGGCGGCGGCCAGCCATGCGCGGCCCAGGAGGATGGCGGCCGCCGAAGCGATGAGGGCGGCTGCCCCGATGAGCGTGCGCTGGGTGCCCACCAAGGGGATGAAGAGCAGGGCGGGCAAGAAGGTGCCCAGCAGGCTGCCGATGGTGGAGAGCGAGAAGATGCGGCCTGCGGTGCGGCCAGCATCGTCCACGGCCGTGACGGCCAAGCGGATGGCGAAGGGGGTGACCATTCCCAGTAGCGTCACCGGCGGCACGAAGAGCGCTAAGGACGCCAGCAGGGAACCGATGATGGCGCCGGCCGAGACGCGGTCGAGGCCGCGCACGGAGAGGTCCAGGAACGGCCGTGCGGCGAACGGCACGACGGCGACGAGCACCGCCGCCGCCAGCACCAGCCAGCCGAGCAGGCGCGGGCGGGGCCACCTGTCGGCGACCCGCCCTCCTATCCAGTACCCCAGCGCCAGGGAAGCCAAGACCAGCCCGATGATGTTGGCCCACACGATCGTGGACGACCCATAGTAAGGGGCCAGCAGGCGAGAGGCACACATCTCCACCGCCATGGAGCCGACGCCGGCGAGGAAGACCAGCCAGAGGACGGCGGAGGGGCGGATGGTCCGAGCACGAGGAGCTGCGCTGGAGACCGCCAGGTCCGCGCGTTCAGCGGATCTGGCGAGGCCAGCGCGTTCGTCGGAGCTCGCC
>CAYMTC010000003.1:9078-24457 GCA_964393265.1 uncultured Thermoleophilia bacterium | reverse complement strand
CATCCACTACGGCATGACCAGCAGCGACATGCTCGACACGGGCCTGGCACTCCAGATCAAGCGCGCGGGTGCCTTGCTCCAGAAGGACCTTGCCGTGCTCGGAGCCGTCTTACGTGGCCGCGCCTTCGAGTTCGAGAACGCGGTGCAGGTGGGGCGCACGCACGGCGTGCACGCGGAGCCCATCACCTTCGGCATGAAGCTCGGCATCTGGGCGTTCGAGGTACGCCGCGACCTGGACCGCCTGCGTCGCACCACCCGCGAAGCCGCAGTGGGCTAGATCAGCGGAGCGGTCGGCGCCTACAACCACATCGACCCGCGCATCGAGGAGATGGTCTGCGACGCGCTGGGCATAGGGTACGAGCCCATCTCCAGCCAGGTAGTGCAGCGCGACCGTCTCGCATGCTTCCTGAGCGCCATCGCCATCGCGGGGGCCAGCGTCGAGAAGATGGCCATCGAGATCCGCCACCTGCAACGCACCGAGGTGCGCGAGGCAGAGGAAGCCTTCGGCAAGGGTCAGAAGGGCTCGTCGGCCATGCCACACAAGCGCAACCCCATCCTCAGCGAGCGCATGGCGGGTTGCGCTCGAGTGCTGCGCGCCAACGCCGTGGTAGGCATGGAGAACGTGGCGCTCTGGCACGAGCGCGACATCAGCCACAGCAGTGCCGAGCGCATCGTGCTACCCGACAGCTGCATCCTCCTCGACTACATGCTGCAGAAGTGGACCAGCCTCATAGAGGACCTGGTGGTCGACACCGCGCGCATGCGCGCCAACCTCGACCTCTCACACAGACTCGTGTTCAGCGAGGCCATGCTGCTCGCGCTCATCGACAAGGGCATGCTCCGCGAAGAGGCCTACCGAGTAGTCCAGAAGAGCGCCATGCACGCCTGGCAGCAAGGTGTCGACTTCGGTGACCTCATCAAGGAGGATCCCGACGTGCACGCGCTCCTGTCGGCCGCCGAGGTCGACGCCGTGTTGGACCCCGCCAAGCAGGCAGCCGGCCGCGACATGATCTTCAGCCGCTTGGAGCAGCTCACCTTCGACTGACAGGGCCTGTCGCCCGCCCACGCGCCAGGCGCTCCCGGCGTGGCGAGGTCTATGCGGCCCCGGCGCCACAGGGCCGACCTGCTCCCCGCGTGGCGAGGCCCATGCGGCCCCGGCGCCACGAGCACCAGGCCGTCGGTGGTGGTCCCGTGGCCGCTCAGATGGGGTCGCGGAGGATGGGGCAGCTCATGCAGTGCCCACCGCCGCGACCACGTCCCAGCTCGAAACCGGCGATGGGGATGAGCTCCACGCCGGCTTCGCGCATCTTCTGTATGGTGTACGTGTTGCGCTCGTAAGCCACGACCACGCCTGGTTCCAGCGCCAGAGTGTTGTTGGCGTCGTCCCACTGTTCGCGTTGCTGCTCGTACCTGTCGCCTCCGGTCGAGACCACCGTGAGCTTGCTCACGCCCAGTGCGTCGGCTACAGCGTCGATGAAGCTCTTCTCCACCGTCACCTGGAACATCCCCTCTCGGTCGGCTGGACGCAGGCTGATAGCGGTGATGGCATCGGTGACCGGTGTGTACGCAGTGACGACGTCGCGGTCCAGCATCGTGAACACGGTATCCAGGTGCATGTGGGCACGGTCACGGCCCATGCCGCACGCGATGACCCGCTGCGCGGCCCCCTTGGCGAACAACACCTTGGCCACCTGCTCGATCATCTGCCAGGACGTACGCTCGCTCATCCCGATCAGGACGGCGCCGTTACCGATAGGCTGTACGTCGCCGCCCTCCAGTGAGGCGTGACCGAAGTCGCTGGCCTGCAGACGTGCATGATCGTCCGCAGCCGGATACCAGAACTCGAAGTCGGCGTCGGCGAACATAGGATGGTGCCGGTAGATGGCGAGCATGTTGAAGGCCTCGCGCCGTCGCGCCGGCCAGAACATCGGGTTCACGGTGACGCCGCCGTAGATCCAGTCCGACGAATCCCGCGTGAACAGAGAGTTGGGCAAGGGTGGCAGTATGAACGCGTCAGGCTCGTCCTTCCTCCAGGCAGCCCCAAGAGAGCGCTCGACGAAGCTCTCGGGGTCCACCTTGGCCTCAGCGACCGTCAGCCCTCCCACAAGGTGCTTGGCGAGCACGTCGGGCTTCATGCTCGACAGGTAGGTGCTCAGGGCGTCCACGAGCGACCAGCCGACGGTGTACGGCGTCACGACCTGCTGGACGATCCAGCGTCGAGCCTCCTCACTGGCCACGAAGGTCTCGGTGAGGAGATCGTGTACATCGAAGACCTCGACCCCCCGCGCCCGCATGACCTCGGCGAACCGGTCGTGCTCCCACTGGGCCCGGTCCACCCAGATCACATCGTCATAGAGGAGGTCGTCGTGGTTGCCAGGCGTGAGGCGTCGCATAGCAAGCCCTGGGCGGCAGACGATGACCTTGCGCAGTCTGCCGCACTCCGATTCGACGCTGTAGGTCGCCATCTCGTCTCTTCTCCTTCTTGACACAGCGGGCGCCCGGTCGGCCAGAGCCCACCCTTACGATCGCCGACGCCGGGTCATGCCGGCAGTACCTGCGTGCCGGCCTCGCCCTCCACGATCCGTTCCACGTCGTTCAGGGCGCCGATCGTCGCCCGATGACCGGTGGCCTCCACGAAGTGGCAAGCCGCCTCGACCTTTGGCCCCATGGAGCCAGCCGGGAACGCCTACTCCTCCCGTTGGAGCTGCTCAACGATGCCGGGAAGCTCGCTCCGCGGCTCACGATCCGAGTGTGGCCACCATCACGGCCTTGATGGTGTGCATGCGGTTCTCCGCCTGCTGGAACACGATCGAGCAAGGCGACTCGAACACCTCCTCGCTCACCTCCATGCACTCGACTCCATACTCCTGATAGATCTGCTCACCCACCGTGGTCTCGCGGTTGTGGAACGCCGGCAGGCAGTGCATGAACTTCACGTCTGGGTTCCCCGTCTGCTCCAGCACATTCGTGGTGACGCGGTAGGGCTCCAGCAGCTCTATACGCGTCTTCCAGACCTCCTTGGGCTCGCCCATGGAGACCCACACGTCGGTGTGCAGGAAGTCGGCACCCTTGACACCCTCCGTCACGTCTTCGGTGAGCGTGAGTGTGGCACCGGTCTCCGCGGCGATGCCACGGCACTGCTCCACCAGCTCAGGCACAGGCCACTGGGACTTGGGCGCGCAGAGCCGCACGTCCATACCCAGCTTGCAGCCGCCGACCATCAACGAGTTGCCCATGTTGTTGCGTGCATCGCCGAGGAACGCGTAGGCGATCTGACGCAACGGCTTGTCGCTGTGCTCCACCATCGTCAGCAGGTCGCACAGGATCTGCGTAGGGTGGAACTCGTTCGTAAGACCGTTGTACACCGGCACCCCGGCGTACTGCGCCAACTCCTCCACGGTGGCCTGCGCGAAGCCGCGGTACTCGATAGCGTCGTACAGGTGCCCCAACACGCGAGCCGTGTCCTTCATCGACTCCTTGTGCCCTATCTGTGAACCGGACGGCCCTAGGTAGGTCACATGGGCTCCCTGGTCATGCGCTGCCACCTCGAAGGCGCAGCGCGTACGGGTGGAGTCCTTCTCGAAGATCAGTGCGATGTTCTTGCCGCTGAGACGCGGCTGCTCATAGCCGCCGTACTTGGCTGCCTTGAGATCGGCCGCGAGCTTGAGCAGGAACCGCAGCTCGGCGGGGGTGAAGTCGAGCAGCTTCACGAAGCTTCTGTCACGTAGGTTGAAGGCCATATCGAAGTCTCCTCCTCAAATCAGGTGGCCGGAAGCCGTGTCGCGCGGCGAGTAGCGGGGCCGCAGTGACGCGGGTCCCGTGCCATCCCCCGGCAGGACCCTGCTCGCCCCCCAAGCACCCGCCGCGTGCCGACCCGTCAGCCCCGAGTGTCCTCGTGCCGACCCGTCCGGCCGCGATCAGCGTCTGTCCAATGGTCCGCGATCACCTATCCGATAGCCGCCCCCACAGCCAGCACCACGAAGTTGATGGCTAGAAGGACGAGCAGCAGGGGCCAGAGGAACCGCCAGAGGGTGCCGTACCCCACCCGGGCCATCGCGATGCCGCCCATCACCACCGCGGACGTGGGCGTGACCAGGTTCACCACGCCACTGGCTGACTGGTAGGCCGTGATGAGCAACGGCGCCGCTACGCCCGCGAAGCCGGCGAGCGGCGCGAAGATCGGCATGGTGACGGCGGCCAGACCCGACGTGGAAGGGATCAGGAACGACAACGGGACGAACAGGATGAACACGATGCTGATGAAGGCGATGCCGCCCATGCCTCCGACCGCACTCTCCGACCACCAGAGTACCGTGTCCGTGATGTGCCCGTCGTTCATGATGACGGTGACCCCACGGGCGATGCCGATGATGAGCGCCACCCCCAGCAGGTCAGACGCGCCAGAGACGAACGACCCCACCAGCCGCTCCTCGGAGAGCCCCCCGGCGATGCCGATCGCGATGGCGAACGCGAGGAATGACGCGGTCATCTCTGGGAACCACCAACCTAGCACGGGGAAGGGCAAGTGCAGCGCGTCCCAGGGCACGATGCCGTAGATCATGACCAAGAAGGCCAGCGCGAACAGCGTGAGCACGATCTTGCGGCGCAGCGTGAACTCGCCCAGGTCGTCGCCCTGGCCATCTTGCGAGAGGTACTTCGTCGCCAACGCGCGCTGTTCGCTGTACACCAGCGAGCGAGACGGGTCTGACTTGACACGAGAGGCGTAGCGCATGACGAAGACGATGCCCGCCGCGAGGCTCAGCAACAGGATGACGATGCGCGACATCGCGCCGTCGCCGATGGACACACCGGCGAAGCCTGAGGCGATACCGGTGGCGAACGGATTGATGGTGGAGCCCATCGTGCCTATCCCAGCCCCCAGAAGGAGGATCGCCGAGGCGGTGAGTGAGTCGTAGCCGGCGGCGAGCATGACGGTGATGATGAGCGGATAGAAGGCCAACGTCTCCTCGGCCATGCCGAATGTCGTGCCACCCAGAGCAAACACGCTCATGAGCACCGGGATCATCCACTTCTCACGGCCGCGCATGGCGCGGACTACCCGGGCGATGCCTGCGTTGATCGCGCCCGTGGTCATCGTCACGCCCAGGAAGCCGCCGATGATGATGACGAAGAAGGCGACACCGATCGCGCCGAACAAGGTGCCCACTGTGTCGCTCGCCGTGTCGATGTCGCCCTTGGCATCCTTGAGACCGTACGTGCCGGTGATGGGAGCCTGCAGAGTGCCGAAGAAGGGGTTCTGCGGCGTCTGCTCCACCCGATGGTAGGACTTGGGGATCGGGTTGCCCTCGTCGTCGTACTTGTAGCTCCCGGCAGGGATCGCGTACGTGAGGATGGTCATGATCAGGATCAACAGGAAGAGGATCGTGTAGGCAGTGGGAAACTTGAAGCCGCCCCGTCGTCTCACCTGCGGCTCCAAGGTGGTGTCGTCTTCAGCCATCCCGCTCCCTTCGGATGTGCTCTCCCTCTCGTCAAGGGCACGCATGTTCGCGCGACGCGGGTGCACACGACCCGGAGCATCGCCCGCTCCCGAGTACGACGCCGGGTACGCTTCCCCTGCCGCGAGGCCAGCCCACGACCTTCACGATCCCTCATGCGTCGCGCGCGCCCAAGTATCGCGCCCGTGATGACCGCCATGCCCCGTACATAGGTACACCCGCGTGATGCCGCGATCTGCTCCAGCAAATCGCGCTGCCTGCCGATACGACTCTCGCGACATCGATCGGCGTAGGACCGGCGCAGCACACCGGCGCGGCCGACGTCGGCGGCGCTGCACGAGTCATAAGGAGGGTCACCTGGGCTATGGCTACCTGCCCCTACTGCGGTAGCGAGAACCGCGACGGTGTATGGGTGTGTGGGCACTGCGGCGAGATCGTGGCGGCAGCGTCGGTGGGCTCTGACGCCTCGGCAGCGTCGCCGTACCGCGCCGCTGGCCCTTCGATCCCACCCAGCGATGCCACGACCCCGGTCAACGGCCCTGTGCCCAAGTCAGCCGGTGCCGGGGTCAACGCACGCTCCAGTGGCTCCCGCGCTGTGTTCGTAGCCCTGGTCGCGGGGGCAGTCGCCGTCGTCGCCATCGTCGCCGTGTGGTTCTTCGTGCTACGCGGAGGCAGTGGTGACGTCACGCCCTACCTCGGCACCTGGAGGATGCAGATCCCAGCAGGTGCCGCAGCAGGCATCCCCGAGATGGAGTTCGCCATCGGTGAGAACGGAGACGGAGCGGGTGTCACGATGATCACGCAGGGGCAAGCCGTCGGCCCGTATAGAGCTCAAGTCGAGGACGGTCGCCTCGTCATGACGTTCGAGACGACCGATGACGCGGACGAGCAGCAGAAAGCGGCAGCCGAGATGATGCGTTCCGCTTTTGGCGCCGTCATCGAGGACTTCCAGTGGGTGTTTGCGCCCGGCACCGCAGCTGAGACGCTCTCCCTGTCGTTCGAGGGCGATCTGAAGGGCGCCGGCGACCTGTCCAGCTTGGGCGAGCAGGCAGTCACCTTGATCCGCGTGGACCAGACCCTCTGAGCGCGGACCACCGGCCCGCGGTCCGTATCACCAGCGGCCTTCGCGCCGCTCGAGGTACTCGCGCGCGCGGTCACGCAGCAGATCAGGTCCGAACGGCAGCCCGTGACCGGCGTGGACCGTGCGCACCGGAAGATCCAGCAGACGTTTCATGGACGCACAGTAGTCGGGGATACTCGATCCGGTGAGCTCATCGAGGAGCAGGCCGTGGTCGTAGACCACGTCGCCTGCGTAGAGCGTCGCCGACGCTACTTCCCAAAGGGCCAGGGACCCGGGCGAATGCCCTGGCAGATGCAGCACGCGAAGGCGGCGCTCCCCGAGGTCCAGCACGTCGCCCTCGCCGACGCGCAGCGTCGCCGTGGCCGGTGTCACCGTGAAGCGCCGCGGGGAGAAGCCCGCATGCGGCAGCGCATCGACGAGCACCCCCGTAGGAGCGCCACCACCGTCTCCCTCTTGGTCCATGAGAGCCCTCCAGAGATCAGGTGAGTACTCTGCAGCGACAAGGGGGTGCCAACCGTCGTCCTCACTGAGCAGTGACGCCTCGGCGTGATGCACGAGACGCGGCCAGAACTGGTGCGCACCACCCGAGTGGTCCGGATGGACGTGCGTGAGGACCAGCAGGAGCGGCCGCTCGCCGATGAGTCCGGCAGCCCGCAACGTGCCCGCCAGATCGCCGACGCCCATGCCTGAGTCCACCAGGAGATCGGCCTCACGACCGCGCACATGCCACATGTTGGCCTGCATGAGTGGGTGGACGTGCGGCTCCCAGATGCGCGTGACGCCATCGCCCACTGCATCCAGAGCGAACCAGTCCTTGGCGACCTTCACGACGCACGTCCGGCGACGGCCGCTGTCACACCCGGGCTGCTCATTCGCGGCCGCCACCAGGACCGCGCAGACGGTCCATCTCGGCCTTGATGTCGGCCTCGGTGATCTCCTTGCGCCCAAAGACGTCCCAGGCGTTGAAGACGAGTCCTACGCCCCATGCCCCCATGACCCATCCCGGCCAGAAGTGGGACCTGCTCGTGAAGTACCACAACAGCACGAGGAACGAGTTGATGACGACGTAGGCGACAAGGTGTCCGTAGAAGTCCTTACGCTTCTTGATACGTTTGAGCGCGAGCTCGCGAAGCTGCTCCTCGCTCATGACCCCGTCGACCATGGTCTCCTCCCGAACGATGAGGTGTGTGCTTCCAAGCGTACAGGCCCACCGCCACCATGGCCAAGACACCCGCGCACGGTGGACCGAGGACATCCCAAACGCCGGGCCGTGGGCTGCCGCCGCCGTGCACCCGGCCTCGGACCGTGCGCCAAGCTGATCCGCACCGGCGCACCACACACTCACGTGGACAGGAGCCCCCTTCGCCACTACGTCGGCGGGCCTTCCGACCCACGTGCCCGTCGCCGGTGCCGTGTACGCGCTCTGCGGCTTGTGCGATGATTGCCGGCGTACGACGAAGCTGCCGCTGCCCTCGATTCAGCGAAGCCGCGCCCAAACTGGAGGAGCCCATGACAGACGCTGTTCCCGTCCCCTCCGAAGCCTTCTTCGAATCCCACGAGGACGACCTTCATCTCCTGGGCCGCGGCAAGGCACGCGACATCTACGAGCGGCCCGATGGCGACCTGCTCATCGTCACCAGCGACCGCATCTCCGCCTTCGACGTCGTGCTACCCACGCCTATCCCGGGCAAGGGCATCGTACTCAACCAGGTCTCCAACTTCTGGTTCCAGAAGACTGCGCACATCATCCCCAACCACATCGTGGACCCCGATCCCTACGCCGACGCCCCTGGCAAAGGACACCTACGGGGCCGCTCGGTGGTGGTGCGGCGCGCCCGTTCATTGGCCATCGAAGCCATCGTGCGTGGCTACATCACCGGCTCCGGCTGGGCCGAATACAAGCGATCTGGCACGGTCTGTGACATCCAGCTGCCGCCGCGGCTCGAGGAGAGCCAACAGCTCCCGGAGCCGCTCTTCACTCCCTCCACCAAGGCAGCACAGGGCGCCCACGACGAGAACATCAGCTATCAGAAGGCAGCCGACATCGTCGGCGCCAAGGTGGCCGCGCTGGTCCGCGACGCCAGCCTTGCGTTGTACAGCTTCGCGGCCGCGTACGCCCGCCAGCGCGGCATCATCATCGCCGACACCAAGTTCGAGTTCGGCCAGCTCGACGACGGGTCATTGATCCTCATCGATGAGGCGCTCACGCCAGATTCATCTCGCTTCTGGCCGCTCGATGACTACCAGCCTGGCCGCCCACAACCCAGCTTCGACAAGCAGTTCGTGCGTGACTACCTCGAGAGCATCGCCTGGGACAAGCGCCCTCCCGCGCCGGAGCTCCCCGCAGACATCGTGGCCAAGACGGCCGAGAAGTATCGTGAGGCGCAGCGTCGGCTCACGGGAGGGGGAGACCAGTGATGGCTCAACGGGTAGACCCGGGCAGAGACGGAGACGGTCGCTGGGCGGACTCTGCCGCGGGTGTCGACGAGGCCGTTGCCGGGCGTGACGTCATGCTCGACAAGGCCGCCACCCTCCGCGTCACAGGAGAGACCGTAGAGGTCAAGATGAGCGCCGCTGGAGTAGTGAAGGCGGACTCGGTGAACACGAGCATGAGCGCCGCCGCGGTCACCTACGCCGGCGATGACGCGGACTTGAGCTGGTCGCGAGCCGGGCTCGTGGCCGCCGGCAAAGAGGTACGCATGAGCTATGCCGTCGCGCAGCTCGCCCTCGCCGGCAAGCGTCTTCGGGTGAGCAGCGGCGGTCTGGGTGCCGTCCTTACCCGCCAGGCCCAAGTCGACCGCGGGTACATCGGCCTGCTGGTGGCAGGGAAGGCGCAGATAGCGGACGACACGAAGATCCTCCTGCAGCCCACAGGTGCAACGGCTTTGGGCGCCGGCTTCCTGGCGGGCCTGCTGCTGGCGCTCGCGTTCCTGTGGCGACCCCTGCTGGCCCGCATCAGCGCCATGCGCACTGAGGGCAAGTCCTAGTCGCTAGCCAGTGATCGCGACCCCGTTATCGCCAGCCAGCAGCCGCTACCCGGCCCTGGCGCCGTGACCATGTCAGTCCGCGCGGCGGTCTACTGTCCGCCGTGCCCTATGCCTCCGCGATCGCCGGCTACCCTCGCCGGCGTGAGCGTCAGGCGTGTCGTGACCGCCGCAGGAGCAGTCCGTGGCGCGGCGAGAACAGGTAGACCAGCAGAAAGAAGCCCGTGGCGACCAGCACGACCGCCGCGCCAGACGCCACATCCAGGTAGTAGCTCAGGTACAGGCCCGCGACGCTGGAGACGACTCCTAACACCGCCGAGAGGACCATCATGGTAGCGAGCCTTCGGGTGAGGAGAAAAGCTGTAGCCGCTGGCGTCACGAGCAGCGCCACCACCAGAGCGACGCCGACCGTGCTGAGAGACACCACGATGGTGGCTGCCAGCATGACCAGGAGAAGTGTGCGGTAGAACCCGGGACTACGGCCCAGGGTGTGTGCCAGCAGAGGATCGAAGCTCACCAGCAATAGTTCCTTGAACAGCGCGACGACCGTGAGCAGCACGGCTACCGCGATACCGCCGCTGAGCCACAAGTCGAACGAGCCCACCCCCAGCACATCACCGAACATGATGTGGGTGATATCGGTGGCATAGGTGCGCACGGTGCTGATGAGCAGCACGCCGAGTGCCAACGCCGCCGCGAAGAGGATCCCTATAGCCGTGTCTTCCCGGATAGCTCCGCGGTGAGCGAAGCCGCTCACCGCGAGCGCCACCAACACCGCCGCCACCAGGCCACCGACGAGTATGTTCACGCCAGTCAAGTAGGCGACCGCGACGCCCGGCAGCACAGCATGGGCCAAGGCATCGCCGAGAAACGCCATGGAGCGCAGCACGACGTAACAGCCGAGCACGGCGCACACAACGCCCACGATGATGGATGCAAGAAGGGCGCGCTGCATGAACGGCAAGGCAAACGGCTCGGTGAGCCAGTCCATCAGCGCGGCCTGTCCTCGTGGGAGGGCGAGGAGCCATCGCATCCTCGCCCGGAGCACGACTGATCGACGACGGCCATACCGTTCAACATGATCGCTCCTCCGCCGAAGGCCTCGGACACGTTCTCTCTCGTGAAGACCTCCTCCGGCGGACCGAAGGCGAGGAGACGGCGGTTGAGCAGCGCCACCAGCTCGAAGCGATCGTTGGCCAGCTGCAGATCGTGCGTGGAGACCAGGACGGTGACACCTTGCGGGCGCAGGTCGTCCAACACGTGCAGCACGCTCTCGCGCACCGCCGCGTCGACGCCGGTGAAGGGTTCATCGAGGAGGAGGACGTGCGGCTCCTGGGCCAGTGCGCGAGCGAGAAAGACGCGCTGCTGCTGGCCGCCCGACAGCTCGCCGATGGGTCTGTCCGCGAGATCTGCCAGACCCATCGTCTCCAAGGCGCGGCCGACCGCTAGTCTGTCCACGGCCCGCGGACGGCGCAGCGGCCCTAGACGCCCGAACCGGGCCATCATGATCACGTCTCGCACCGTCACCGGGAAGCGCCAGTCGACCTCCTCGCGCTGGGGCACGTAGGCGACGGGGTCGGTCTGGTCGTTCGGCGGACGTCCGTGCATGAGGATCGTGCCGCCGCGCAGCGGCAACAACCCCACCAGCGCCTTGAACAGAGTCGACTTGCCCGCGCCGTTGGGCCCGACCACCGCCACTTGAGCGCCGTGAGGCACGCTCAAGGACACCTCGTCCAGCGCCGCTTCGCTGGCGTAGTTCACCGTCACGCAGTCGAGGTCGAGAAGAGCCGACGCGTCTGTAGGTCGGTGTGTCGTCGTCACCGCAGCGCCTCCACGATGACTTCCGTGTCGTGCTTCATCATGTCGATGTAGGTGGGTGCGGGGCCTTCCGCTCCAGTCAGGGAGTGCGTGTAGAGATCGGTGACCACCGTCACGTCTGTGTCGGCCGCCAGCTGCTGCGCCAGTCGCGGATTGTCCTGCACCTGCACGAAGATGGCCGGCACGCGCTCGCGTCGTATCGTCGCGATGAGATCGGCGAGCTCGCGAGCTGTAGCGCTCGCCCCAGTGCTGACGCTCGGTATCACCGCGCCCACCACCCGAAAGCCGTAGCGATCCGCCCAGTACCCATGGCTGGCGTGGTTAGTGACCAGTTTGCGATGCTCCGGCGGGACGCTCGTGACTTGCTCACGGATCCACGCGTCGAGACCGCGCAGACGCTCGATGTACTCGGCTGCGTTCGCCTCGTAGAAGGATGCTCCCTGCGGGTCAGCCTGGGTGAGCGCATCACACACCGTCGCGACGTACTGCTCGACCAGCACAGGATCCAGCCAGTAGTGAGGGTCCACCTCTGCCCCGTCGCTATGGGCAGGCGCGTCACCGTCGGACAGTTCGTCACCGTCCTGGGTCACCGGGGCGTCCGCAGCGTGCTCATGCCCGGGTTCGCCGGACTTCGGCGTGCGCGTCGCGATGCCGCGCGCGGCCGCGACCACGGGGACGTCACCACCCACGTCCGCGAGCGTGTCGAGCAGCGTCCCCTCGAGCCCGCCACCGTTCACGACGACGAGGTCGGCCGAGACCACCGCACGCAAGTCCGAGGGCCTGGCCTCGAACGCGTGCGGGTCGGTGCCAGCCGGTATCAACGCGTGGACGTCGGCGCGCGCACCGGCCACATTGCGGACCACATCAGCCAGCACGCTCGTGGTCGCCACCACACGAAGCCGCGCGCCCGACGACGTGTCAGCGCCGCAGCCCGTCGCAGCCGCGCCCAAACCCACGAGCATCACAGCGGCGGTCGCCCACGCCGCCCGCCGTACCCAGTTCACGCTGCCCCCTGCCCCATCGCGATAGCCGTCATGACGTCGCCTCGCGTCCCTCTTGACACTCCCGGCAGAGCCCTGAGAACTGCAGGAAGTGCCCCTGTATCCGGAAGCCGGTCTCTCCCTCGGCGGCGGCGGCGACTCTGTCGAGATCGCACTGCGTGAACTCACAGACGCGTCCGCAACCGGTGCACACGACCGTATGCCCGTGCCTTGCGCCGATGGCCGCGTACGTGTCGCACGACTGAGCCCCGTGCACACGGCGGACCAGCCCCGCCTCGGCCAGGACCTCGAGCGTCCGGTACACCGTCATGAGACCAAGGCGAGGGCACGACTCGCGCGCCAAGTCGTACACCTCTGTCGCTGACAGACAGCGAGCAGCGCCGATCAGCGCGCCGGTGATCGCCCGCCGCTGCACGGTGAACCGTAGGCCACGGCCGGCGAGCGCCGCCTCGACCTCGCCGAGGCTCAACGCATTCCCCGGCAGCCCCTCGACTCTCTGTCCTTGCCCACCAGCCACGGGCCTCTTCTCCGGGTACATGGCCTCGCTGACCGCGCACAGCAGCCCAGGCCGGCAGATCAGCGTGTCATACGACCAAATACTAGCGATAGTGATTATCATTATCAATCACCTGTGAGAACGACCTGGCCGCAAACGGGTACAGTGTCGAGGAGTAGCCGTGCCGGTGAGCCTGGTGTCACCAGGTGATGCCGACCCCAAGGGAGGTCTGGAGATGGCTGAGAAGACGGAGAAGACGTACACGCAACGCATCAAGGTCGCTGGCGACCAGGCACTCGGCGTCGTGCGCAAGGCGGTCCACGAAGGCAACGTACGGCGCATCGTCATCCGCAATGAGAAGGACGACGTGCTCGTAGAGCTTCCGGTGACCATAGGCGTGGTCGGTGCGCTGGTCGCGCCGGTGGCAGCCGCCATCGGAGCGGTCGCGGCCCTGGTCGCCCACTGCACCATCGAGATCGAGCGCGTCGGCGAAGCACCGACAAGTGACGCCGATGAGCAGGCAGCGACGACCGAGCAGTCCGAGGCTCGCCCCGAGGCAGAGTCTAGCGAGGGAGCCGGCGAGGATCAGAACGGCTAGGTGACCGGCAATCAAGCCGGCACCTCGCCGCTGTCAGCTGAGCAGCCTCTAGCTCAGTAGACCCTCGATGATGAGCTCGACGGCCGCGTCTTCATCGAGGCCTCGCGACATGATGGTCTGCAGCTGCTTGGAGTCGACACTGCCGATGGCGGCCTCGTGTGTGACGTGGGCCCGCGGGTCGGTCACCTGGACCACGGGCACGGCTTTGGCCACGGCGTTGTCCTGCACGATCTCTTTGCAGTCGACGTGTCCCCTCGCAAAGGGCGCGCTCGCGGTGATGGTGTTGTAGACCTCCGCCCGAGCGGTGTCTCGCAGGGCCATGTGGCTCTGCAGCGCCGCCCGAGCGTACTCCCCGACCAGGTGGCCGGTCTCATGGATACGGATGCTGTCCTCCCCCCGGCCGATCATGCGGGTCAGCATCTCGAGGACGCTGTGGGCTTCGCAGGTGACCTCATAGTCGAAGTCGATGCGACCGACTCTACCCTTCAGGAGCTCGAACTCAGTGTGGAAGCGAGCGTTCTCGTCGAGATGGACCTTGGCTCTGGGCACCACCAGGACTCCGCCCTCGGCGCCGTGCACGTGCCGTTCGAAGTAAGTGTACTCAGCGCCAGGGGCGAGGTGGATGTGAGCGTCCATGGCGTGAGTGACGTCCACAGCGTTGGGGAACGTGCAGTGCGAGAGGACGGCGGCCGATGCGTCCTCCTCGACCTGGACGTCCATGACGATCTTCTGCAAGCCGCTGGCCGATAGGAGCCCGAAGCACATGTGCACAGGCTTGGCCAGCCGGACACCCCGGCCCACCGTGATCCGTGCATGGATACCGTCCTCGATAGGCTCGGTCTCGATGTCGAGCCCTGGCACCAGATGGGCGCCGACGACCTCCGCACCGTGCACCTCCAGGTGCGCGACGTCATCGCCGACAGCGTGCCCACCGAACTCGCGGATGGAGTCGAGAAGACCCTGAGCGAGGTCGACGGCGCTCACTGTGCGCCGCCTTCTGCACGCAGAGTGTCGAGCCCCTCGCCGACCAGCCCCTGATCGTCGATGGATGCGGTCATCTCCTGCAGACCGGGCTGGTTGACGTGCGCGCAGGGTAGGCACTTGTGCTCGAAGTAGCCGCTGATCTTGTCGACCGACCCCTTGTCGAGAAGCGTGCCAGAACACATCAGGAACGCGTGCTCGGCCTGACGGAGCACGGCCATGCTGTGGGTTATCAGGATCACCGTGGTGCCGCCCGCCTTCATGTCGCGAAGGGCCTCGAAGATGCGCTGCAAAGCCTCCACGTCGATGCCTGAGTCAGGCTCGTCCATGAGCACGATGCGCGGGCCCATGGCCAAGATGGACGCCAGCTCGATGCGCTTGCGCTCGCCCCCGCTGAGCGTCTTGTCCACCGCCCGCTTGATGTACTTGTCGGGGTCAAGACCGACCTTCTCGAGAGCGGAGCGCACGGTCGCGGTGCTCTTGTCTTCAGCGCCAGCCGCCACGAATCGGTCGACGCGCAGGCCCTCGAAGCGCGCCGGCTCTTGCCAGGCGAGGGTGATGCCGCGACGTGCCCGTTCGTCGATGGGCACGCCGCGCAGCGACTCTCCATCCAACAGGATGTCGCCCTCGATGTCCGTGTAGCCCGGTAAGCCCATGATGACGCTGGCAAGTGTGGACTTGCCCGCGCCGTTGGGGCCGACCAGAGCGTGGATGTGACCCTCCCAGAAGTCGATCGACAGCTGGTTCAAGATCAACCTGCCGCCGAGCAGGAGGGAGAGATCACGGACTTCGAGATCGCCCATGCCTGTGTTCCTCCAGCTCACGAGCCGCCGGCACGACGGCTCGCCCATCGTCGTGAAAGAGGCCCCACGGCGACGCCGTGTGGCCTCGGATCATTCAGACCGCCGCCTGCGGCGGCCCACCGGCATGTCAGTCGTCGAGCGGCTCGAACATGTCTTTCTCG
>CAYMTC010000003.1:4829-9068 GCA_964393265.1 uncultured Thermoleophilia bacterium | reverse complement strand
ACGACGCTCTTCCGATCTTCTCGACGCCACAGTCCGGGCATACCCAGTCGCCGGGAACGTCTTCCCACGCCGTACCCGGTTCGACCCCGTTGTCGGGATCACCCACGGCGGGGTCGTACACATAGTCGCAGATGGTGCAACGCCACTTCTGCATGTGAGCCTCCTTGCCTGGTCGGGCCTCGTTGGGAGCTGGTGATACCCGACTGTAAGAGTCCGACCATTGTACACGCGCTCACAAGGAACGTCGGGCCGTTTCCGCGGACGTGTGCGGCCGGTTTGCGAACAGACATCGCCCGCGTCAGACTCTGTGCCCGTCTCTCTCTGTGTCTCTCGCACATCGATGTGGAGGTAGAGTCCATGCCCGCAGCGCCGTCGTCCATCCGCACCAGTGACCCGCTCTGGTGGCAGCGTCCGGGCCTGCAGGCGGTAGACGGCCGTCTGCAGATCGCCGGGCGCGACGCGGAACGGCTTGCTCGGCAGCACGGCACACCGCTCTACGCCTACGACCTGCCGCTGGTGCGCGACATGCTCCTCGGCCTCCAGAGAGCGCTCGCGGACGCCGGCCTGCGCGGACGTGTCCGCGTCGCCCTGAAAGCCCTGCGCTCAGCCGAGTTCCTCGCCGTCGTACGGTCTATCGGCACCCCCGGCCAAGACGACGCCGTGGGCATAGACGCGTGCTCCCCGGCAGAGGTCCGGCACGCGCTGGACCACGGCTTCCTGCCGAGTGAGATCAGCTTCACCGGCACCAACCTCAGCGAGCACGACTTCGCCGAGGTGCTCGCCCATCCTGTCCGCATGAATCCCGATCTGCTCACGCAGATCGACCGGCTAGGTCGACTGAGCCCCGGGCGCACCATAGGCCTGCGTCTTAATCCACAGGCTGGGGTGGTCAACGCCCGCACCTCAGAGGCGGTCACCGTCTACAGTGGCGACCGCCCCACGAAGTTCGGTGTCTACCTCGAGGACCTCCCAGAGGCCGTAGCCCGTGCCCGCCGCTACGGCCTCACCATCGCGACCGCGCACTTCCATGTGGCCAACGGGGTGCTCAACGAGGACCTGCCCGCGTACGACATGGCCATAGCACGGGCCGCCACATTGGTGGAGCGCCTCATCGAGCTCGGCTGTCCCATCACCGAGATCAACGTAGGCGGTGGGCTAGGGCTGCCCTGCCATCCTGGCGAGCAGGCGCTCGACCTAGCCGTTTGGGCGAGCATTCTGCGCGAGCGTCTGGGCATGTTCGACGCGGTCGTCTCATGCGAACCCGGCGAGTACATCTCGCTCCAAAGCGGCACGCTGCTTGCCGAGGTCGTCACCGTCGAGCGACGTCTGGGCCGGCTGTTCGCCGGCCTAGACGTCGGCTGGAACGTCATGAACCACCACTTCGCGTACGGTCTCGACATGGAATTGATCCCCTGCGTGGGTTGCCACGCTGTGCCGGTAGAGCCGGTCACCTTCACTGGTAACATCAACGAGGGGCCAGACCTGTTCGTGGAGGACCTGCCGTTCCCAGCGGTCTCCGAGGGAGACATCGTGGCCATGCTCAACGTGGGCGCCTACTCGCTGACCATGTACCACCCACACTGCCTGCGGCCGCCTGCCGAGGCCCTGTTCCTCACAGAGTAGGAGCAAGGAAGCGCGTCGCCAGCCGCGCGTCAGCGGACGATCAACGTACCTGCGCCGGCGCTGCTCTGTTTGTTGCCAGCTGCATCACGCGCCAGTGCCCTCACTTTGTAGCGGCCGCGAGGCAAGCGCACCCGGGTCCGCAGCACCACATCGCTCCTCGTCGAGCGCATACCGGCGTCCCAGGTGACGCGCACCCGCCCTCGGGCGTCGCGCACCTGGAACCACACATGCACCCGTCGGGAGCTGAAGCCTGGGTCGACGACACGACAGCGCAGCTTGGCACGGCCGCCTCGTTTGACCCCCGCGTTACCTCTCATCTGCGTACGCGGGCGACGGGTGTCCACGTTGATGACGCGCGGGAGCAGCGCCACATTGCCGCTGTTGTCGGTGGCGCGGAACCACACCGTGCGCCGGCCGTCGTTGCGGTGAGTACGACGATCGACCTTGATGGTCACAGAGCTTGCCTCGGCGAACGGACCATCGGCGCTCTGAGCCACCCGGCGCTCCACGCGGGCCACGTTGGAGCCCACGTCCGTTGCCCGCGCCTGCAGCTTGACCGTCTTGTTCCACCACGTCCGGGTGGGCGTGACCCCCACGACGGGCGGCTCGGCATCTGGCAACGCCTGCGTGCCGTACACCTTGAGCGTCCACGAAGCGAGGCGGCCAGAGTCACCGCGCTGCAGGTCCCGCACGCGCAGACGCCAGGTGCCCTGTGACGACTCGCCAAGATGCAGGGCGCTGCCGAAGCGCCAGCCGTCATTGAAGCCCGAGACCTCGCCGTCGGACTGCAGGTACGAGGACGGTGACAGCACACTCCGCGTCCCGGATGGGGCGATCAGTGTGACCTCCAAGTCGCTCCAGTACGTGTGCGGGGCGACGAGGACCACCTCGACGTACTCGATCGTGAGACGCTGCTGCGCCCCTAAGGTGATCGTGCTCGTGACGCCTGAGGTCGACGCATCGGGAATGGCCGTGTTGGGCGAGGCCGACGCCTGGACGACACTCTCCGTCCCCAGCATCTGCCACGTGCGCGCCTTGTCCACGGCAGCCTGCGCATCGACGAGGCCGTAGCCGTACGTGTGGCTGACGTGGTGCCCTGCGGCGTTGGTCTGCCAACCGCCGCCGGCCGCGTCGATCTTACGAGCCGTGCTCATGAGTATCACTTGGACGTCCCGCCAGCTGAGGTCTGGCTGGGCTTGGAGCATGAGTGCGACGACGCCTGCGACGACAGGGGCCGAGGACGACGTTCCGCCGAAGCCGTTTGTGTAGTCGCTGTAGGTGCCGGACGGGTTCGCCCCGCGTGCACCAGTGAGGTCCGTGGTAGTGATGTCGTGCCGGGATCCGGCCACGCCGTCGCCTGACGGGGCGACCACCATGAGTGGCGCTCCGCTCTCTGAGTAGCCCGCCACTCTGCCCCGGTCGGTGGTAGCGCCCACCGCGATGGTGTACCTGGAGTTGGCGTACCCGTCGTAGTTGACGTTGTCGTGGTCTATGCGGCCGTTTCCAGCCGCCCACACGTAGACGATGCCGCGACCGCCGCGGCCGTTCTGGACGCCGTTCTGGAGAGCCTGTTCCACGACCTGGGGCGCCCCCTCCAGGTGCCGGTCGTCCAACGGGCCCCAGCTACTGCTGGACACGTCGACCACCTGCTGCTCGTCGATCAAGGGGCTCGCGGGCTCGCCGGGCGTCTCCCGCCAGGCGGCGGCAAGTGCTTCGGCCTCGGCGTCTGCGCCCTCACTCCAGCCAGCGGCCATGAAGCGGAAGCCCACGAGACCGGCCCACGGTGCGGAGCCGGTGACGCCGCGACCGTTGTAGCCGCGGGCGGCCGCGACACCCGCGCATGCTGTGCCGTGTCTGTCCCATGAATCCCCTACGCCCGGCACAGAGGACGGGATGGACGGAGTGGGATCGTCGTCGCCGTCCACCCAGTCGTGCGAGCGCCCGACCAGCACGTTCTCCTGAAGGTCAGGGTGGAGGACTTCGAGGCCGTCGTCGACGATGGCGATGACCTGGTCGTCGTCGCCTTCACCGTCGGTGTGTGCGCCACGCAGCCAGGCTCCACCCACCTGCTGCTGCCACACGCTTGCGACGTTGACGTCTTGGCCCGGCGTGCCACCACGCTGGCCCGTGTTACGCAGGTGCCACTGCGCCCAATCCTCGGCGTTGAACAGAGGATCGTCTGGCAGACCACGGGTGGCGCGAGCGCGCTGGAACACCGGCTCTGCCCAGAGCACTTCGCCCTGGCGTTCAAGCACATCGACCGCCTTGAAGACAGCGAGGGGTTCGGCGGTGCGCCACCGATACACGTCCCGGCCCACCCCGAGGACCGCGACGCCCTGGACGCCGACTTGCCGAGCCAGCGCCGCACGGCGCGCGCTGCTGACCCCGGCGCCGAAGCGCACGACTAAGTCGCCCATGGTGACGAGCCGGTGTGCGGCCGACCGGCTGCCCATGTACAGCACCGCGCCGACGTGCTGCCGGCGGCTGCTGCGCCGTTCGAGTTCGTCGCCCAAGCCGGTCTTTGTCTGGGCGTCGCGTGCTAGGCGGGTCACGCGTAGCGGTCCCTGACCGCCTGCCGTGACCCGCGCCACGGCCACCTCGTCGGTGGCGAGCCAC
>CAYMTC010000003.1:0-4819 GCA_964393265.1 uncultured Thermoleophilia bacterium | reverse complement strand
GCTGCGACGGCGACGAGAACGAGCAGGACAGTGACGGCCACAAGAGGCGTGACGATCCGCACGACAGGCCGCCGCGCAGCGTGGTCGTGTCCGCACTGGTGTGGTGTACCCATAGCGCTCAGTCTCCCGACTCGGTGCCGTGTCCAGTGGATGTCGCCGGCCGTCCCGACGAGGAGAAGCCCCGCCACCGCGACGCGCCCCTGAGCATGGTGAGCGCGCCCTGCTCGCTCACACTCAACGGTACCGTACTCCTCTCCTGAACGAACGGCGACCGCTTGGTCTTACTCCTCGACGCTCCGCGGACGGAGACTGCAGGGTGCGGTCGCGAGCCGGCGCGCCTACTCCGCCCCGTCCGCGGAAGCCGGTAGGTCCACGAACGGCTCCGCCGGCAGGCGCTGTGGCGAGCTGTCGCGTGGCACGGCGGCACCCGCGCCCGAACGGCCGCGCCCGAGCGAGACGAGCACCTCACCTTCGACGGGGCTAGGCATCTGCAGCAGCACCGTGTCCGCCGACGACAGAACGACCTGGAGGACCTGGGCCGGTCGTCCGTCGACCGTCACACTGAACGCCGTGGACCCGGCATCGAGGGTGAGCGGCAGCTCGTCGTCGGCGAACCGGACAAGGACGCCGTCATCCCCCGTGAGGACGGCGGAGTCGACCCGCGGACCGCGGCCGTCGCCCCGCGCGTACAGCCCCCCGTCCAGAGCCGCCCACCATCGGTCCGCGACCGTGACGAGCTCCGGGTCCATGATGTAGTGCTTGCGGTCGACAAGGCCCTGACGTAGCAGATCGATGTCGTAGAGCACGGGGCCGACGAGGACGCCGTCGCTGTGCGTCCACGCGTGCGCCACAGCCATCCTGAACGCGTCTGGTGAGGCAGAGCCGGGCACCTCGCAAGGCCAGTCCCCGAGTTGGGCCACCACCACGGGCACACCGAGGTCCGCGCGCACGTCGGTCGCGAGACTGTCCAGCAAGGCCTGTGCCGTCGACTGAGGCACTCGGCGGGCCACATCGGTGCCGCCCAACCAGAACAGCACCGCCCGCACCTGACCGTTGATGCGGCGCACGCGGCGGAGCATGGAACCGTAGAGCGTGCCCCTGTCTCTGGGGGCGTCGTCGCTCCGCTGCCACTGCGACAGCGTCGATCCTCCTCGTGCGGCGGGGATGAACGCCACGGGGACACCCTCAGTGGCCATGATGCGCGCAGCCACCAGCGGCCAAACCGACCCCCTAGCGCGGCGTTGCTCCCGACTCACCGCATCGACCTGCCCGGCGTTGCTGTCGGTGGGATCTGTGCAACGCCGCCAGTGGTCGTCGTTGCCGAAGACCGCGGCTTTGTAGACGGCGTGCGGCGGCGTCACCAGCTGCTCGGCCTCTCCCCAGCCGCTGGCGTTGCTACCGCCGGCGATCACGAAGACGTCGCCGACGCCTATGCCGTAGCGGCGCGCGCGGACGCGACGGTCATCGGCAAAGCGTAGCTCCAGCCGCCCTTGACCGGCAGGGCACCCGACCAGCTTGGCGACGAACCGCCCACGGCGAGGTCGACGCACCACGGTCGTCCACTCACCGCCCGCCCAGCGTGCCTGGATAGGCGCCGACCGGCCTCTGTAGAGACCGCGGACGATGATGGTGGCTACGCCTGACTCGTCGCGCTGGTACACCTTGTAAGACTGCGGCGAGACGATGCTGATATCACGGCGAGGCGCCGCGTGAGCGGCGGGGTACGGAGTGCCGACGAGCCACAGCCAGGCGATCAAGACGACCAGGACGGTGCAGAGCGCTACGGCACCTGGCCGCAAGAGACCGCCGCGACGAAAGGCCGTCTGACCGAGCACCCAGGGCGCCATGCCGTGCCGGAGCCTAGCGCTGATTCTCCGAGAGCTCCTCGTGGGGCACGTCTCGCACGATACGTGCGGGCACGCCCATGAGGACCTTACGCGGCGGAACGTCGCGGGTGACGACGGCTCCCGCCGCGATGAACGCCTCTTCTCCGACCTCCACGCCGGGGCAGAGGACCACGCCGCCGCCGACGCGTGCTCCGCGGCGGATAGTCGGGCCCTTTATGAGCTCGTGCCGACGCTCAGTGCGGCCCATGAAGTTGTCGTTGGTGGTCTGCACGCACGGTGCGATGAAGACGTGGTCCTCGATCTGCATGTAGGCGGTGATGTAGGCGTTGGACTGGATCTTGGAGAAGTCACCGATGGAGGTGTCGTTCTCCACGCACGTGCCGCGCCCCACGACGACGCGCTCGCCGAGCACACAGCGCTCCCGGACGCTCGCCAGGTCCCCGACGATGCAGCCCGGCCCGAGCGTGGACCCGCGGTACAGGACCGCGCCGGTGCACACCACGCTGCGAGCTCCCAACCGCAACGGCTCAAGCTCTCCCCGCTTGGCAGTGGAGCTTGGCGAGAGTGACGGCTGCTTGCCCAGAACGACGTTGTCCTGGATGAAGCAGCCGTCGCCGATCACGGTACCGTCGTGCACCACGACGTGAGCGCCGAACGTGACGTCGGCGCCGATGACGACGTCTTCGCCCAGGAGCAGGTCATGACCCAAGTGCGAAGGTTCCATGGCCACTCCTATCGTTGCAGACGGACGGTCGGGCGGGCGTATCGCGCGTCAGGCGCTCGCTGTGAGCTCGGCTATCTTCACCGGGCGTCCGGCGTCGCGCAGAGAGCGCTCCATGGCCTCGAGCACACGGACGACGTTCAGGCCGTCGACGCCGTCGCTGAGCGGCGTGCGGCCCTCCCGCACGCACTCCACGAAGTGCTGACACTCGAGCCGCAACGGCTCTTCGTTCGAGATACGAGGGATGTGGATGTCGCCGAAACGCAGTGTGACGTACTCGCCGTAGTTCTCGTACTGGACCTTCGCCGCGCTCTTGTCGTAGACGGTCACCTTGCGATCTGACTCCATGTCATCGAACACGACCATCTTGTTGGCGCCGACGACCGTGATCTTGCGCGTCTTGTGAGGATCGAGCCAGCTCACGTGCAGATGCCCCACCATGCCGCTGGGGAACTTGATGTAGCCGAAGACGACGTCCTCTACCCCGGGTTGCAGGTAGCACTGCCCGTTGGCCGAGACCTCCTCCGGCTCCTCGCCGGTGAGATAGTTGATGACGGAGATGTCGTGCGGGCCGAGACTCCAGAGAGCGTTCTCGTCGGCCCGCACCTTGCCCAGGTTGAGCCGGTGAGAGTACACGTAGTACGTCTCGCCCAGCTCGCCGGCCTGCAGGAGCTCCTTCACCTTGCGCACGCCTGGATGGTACTCCAGCAGATGCCCGACCATGAGGATGCGCTCGTTCTGCTGAGCGAGGCGGACCAACTCCTCGGCTTGCGCCGCCTTCAATGCCAGAGGCTTCTCGATGAGCGCGTGCTTGCCGACGGCGAGCACGCGCTTGCCAAGCTCGTAGTGTGTGGGCACAGAGGTGGCGACCACGACCGCGTCGACCGAGGGGTCATCCAGCACCTGCTGGAGGTCGGCGGTGACGATGGCCTGGGGGAACTGTTGCGCCGCCTTGTCCCTGACCTCTTGCGAGAGGTCGCAGCAGTAGGCCAGCTCGGCATCAGGCAGCCTGTCGAAGTTGCGGGCAAGGTTGGGGCCCCAGTAGCCCAAGCCGGTGACGGCGACACGGATAGGAACGGTCACGGGACGACTCCTCGAGTCAGAGCTTCCAGACGGTGCCAGCGCTGGGGATGCCGGCGGTAGCGTTGCGCAGGTCGACCACAAGGGAGGCATGGGCGACCACGTCGCGGTAGTCGACGCCGGTGTGAGCGGTGACGATGACCACGGCGTCCTGAGCTGCCAACGTGGCCGCGTCGAGCTCCACAGAGCGCAACCCCAGCTCGTTGAGACTGGACACGAACGGATCGTGGTAGCTGACGGCCGCGCCGTGGCGCTGCAGCTGACGGATGACCTTGAGAGACGGCGACTCGCGCAGATCGTCGATGTCGGCCTTGTAGGCCACCCCGAGCACGAGGACGGCAGCGCCGTTGAGACTCTTACCCCTGGTGTTGAGCGCCCGGTGCAGCTTCTCCACGCAGAAGTACGGCATGTTCTCGTTGACTTTGCCAGCGAGCTCGATGAACTCGGTCCAGAAGTCGTACTCGCGGGCTTTCCAGGAGAGGTAGAAGGGATCGATAGGGATGCAGTGGCCGCCCAAGCCGGGGCCCGGCTGGAACTTCATGTATCCGAACGGCTTGGTGGCGGCCGCCTCGATGACCTCCCACACGTCGATCTGCATGCGGTCGCAGAGCATCGCCAACTCATTGACCAGAGCGATGTTCACGCTGCGGAAGATGTTCTCGAGCAGCTTCGTCATCTCGGCGACCTCTGGCGTAGCCACCGGGACCAGGTGGTCTATGGCCGGCCCGTACACCGCCAGCGCCTTCTGGGTGCAAGCCTCAGTAAGACCGCCGATCACCTTGGGCGTGGTCTTAGTGGTGAAGTCTGTGCGGCCGGGATCGACGCGCTCCGGCGAGTAGGACAAGTGGAAGTCGACGCCCGCGCTAAGGCCAGAGCCAGCTTGGAGGATGGGGGCCAGCACCTCGCGCGTGGTACCCGGATACGTCGTGCTCTCGAGAGTCACCAGCTGCCCGGCACGCAGATGCGGCGCCAGCTGGGCGGCGGCGGCGGTGACGATGCTGAGGTCCGGCTCGCGGTTGGCGTTGAGCGGAGTGGGCAGGCAGATGATGTCGGCGTCGCAGTCTTCGGTGGCCGCGTAGTCTGGCGTGGCCAGCAGCCTCCCGGCGGCCACGACGCGCGCCAAGTCGGCGTTCGTGACGTCCTGGATAGATCGGAAGAGCACACGTCTGAA
>CAYMTC010000002.1:11363-25484 GCA_964393265.1 uncultured Thermoleophilia bacterium | reverse complement strand
GCATGGCCTCGCACTGCGTGGGGTTCACCTTGCCCGGCATGATGGAGGAACCGGGCTCGTTGGCCGGCAGTCGTAGCTCACCGAGGCCGGCGGAGGGGCCGGAGCCCAGCCAGCGGATGTCGTTGGCGATCTTGAACAGCGCCACAGCCAGGCCCTTGAGAGCGGTGTGCGCGCGCAGCAGGTCGCCCAATGTCGACTGGGCGGTGAACTTGGACGGGGTGACCGTATAGTCGTCGCCGGTGAGCTGCGCCAGCGCGGCGACGACCTGACGATCGAAACCGGCGGGCGCGTTGAGACCTGTTCCGACAGCAGTGCCGCCGATGGGGAGCCGGAGCAGGCCGGCAACGGCGTGCTCCGCCTCATCCAGCGCTTGGTCGAGAGCCCCGACGAACCCGGACCACTCCTGGCCCACTGTGAGCGGTACAGCGTCCTGCAGGTGGGTGCGGCCTATCTTGACGACGTCGCCCCACTGCGTCGCCCTCTGGGCTAGAGCGTCACGGAGACGGCGCACGGCTGGCAGCGTGTGCTTGCCGGTGAGCTCGTAGGCGGCTATGTGCGTCGCCGTAGGGAACGTGTCGTTGCTGGACTGCGACATGTTGACGTGGTCGTTGGGGTGCACGGGGTCCTTGGAGCCGAGCTCTCCGCCCACGAGCCGGATGCAGCGGTTGGCGACGACCTCGTTGACGTTCATGTTGGTCTGTGTCCCTGACCCAGCCTGCCAAAGGAGCAGCGGGAAGTGGTCGTCGAGAGCACCGGCGATGATCTCGTCGCAGACGCGTCCGATGAGCTCGGCCATCCAGAGCGGGAGCCGTCCGCCGCGAGCGTTCACCATGGCGGCGGCCTTCTTGATGAGGCCGTACGCACGGTAAACGGCCAGCGGCATGCGGTCCTCGCCGATGGCGAAGTGGCGGAGCGCTCTCTGCGTCTGCGCTCCCCAGTAGCGGTCTGCGGGCACCTCGACGGCTCCCAGGCTGTCGGTCTCGCGGCGTGTCCCACGTGCGTCGATGCCGACCGGGATATCGATCAGCGCGGGGGGCGGCTGATGACCCTGTGACGGGCGCTCGCTCTTGCTCAACGGACACTCCTTGCACGGACGTAGGCTCGGCGACCGTACGATGACGGGGCGGCTGCCACCACAAGGTACGGCAGCCGCGCGGTCAGCGCAGCCGTGTGGTGTGTGCTATGACTACAGTGGCACGCCGTTCTGGGCAGCCTCCTCGAGCATACCGGCGAGGAGGCGCGGCAGGGCCTCTCCGCCGGGGCCTTGCAGGAAGATGTCGGCGAGCATGGCCACTTCGTCACGCTCGGGATTGACGTCGATGACGGCGGCATGAGCTCGTTTCGCCAAGACAGGCAGTGAAGCGGCGGGCTGGACCACCCCCGACGTGCCGATCACGAGCATGGCGTCACAGGAGTCGGCCGACTCGAAGGCTCGGGCCAGGACCTCCTCGTCCAACTGCTCGCCGAACCAGACGACGTCTGGGCGCATGAGGCCGCCGCAGAAGGGACACCGCGGCGGCCTGGCGGTCTGGTCGGCCAGGTCCGCGTGTGAGTACGTACGCTGCCGCCCGCGTTCGCAGCCTTCGAGACAGCGGAAGCGATGCGCGCTGCCGTGCAGCTCTAGGACGTCGCGGGAGCCGGCGCGTTGGTGAAGGCCGTCGATGTTCTGAGTGATCACCGTGAGCTGCGGGACGAGCTGCTCCATGGAGGCGATGGCGTAGTGGCCCGGGTTGGGCTCACTGCGTTCGATGAGCCCGAAGCGGTGCTCGTACCATGCCCACACGTACTCGGGGTCGCGCAGATACCCTTGCTTGGTCGCCATGTCCATGGCGTCATAGCGGTCCCAGAGTGCGTCCGCGGCGTCGCGGACCGTGGCGATGCCGCTCTCCTTGCTGACCCCCGCGCCGGTGATGACCACGAGCCGGCGCGCCGCTGTGAGCCGGCGCGCCGCCTGGGACAGTCTCTCGTGCTGGATGGGAGTGCTCACTCGTCCGCTGCGAGGAACGGGTAGCGGTAGTCACGCGGCGGTACGAACTGCTCCTTGATGGTGCGGGGCGTCGTCCACCGGATGAGGTTCCATGGTGAACCGGCCTTGTCGTTGGTGCCTGAAGCGCGCGAGCCGCCGAAGGGCTGCTGGCCGACGATAGCGCCCGTGGGCTTGTCGTTGATGTAGAAGTTGCCCGCCGTGTGGCGCAGCGCGTCGAGCGCTTGGGCTATGGCGGCGCGGTCGTTGGCGAAGACCGCGCCTGTGAGTCCGTACGGCGACGCTGTGTCGACGAGTCGCAGCGTCGCGGCCCACTCGGCGGCCGGGTAGACGAAGACGGTGAGCACCGGCCCGAAAAGCTCCTCCCTCAGGGTGCGGAAGCCGGGGTCGCTGGTGACGATGATCGTGGGCTCCACGAAGTGGCCGACGGAGTCGTCGCACCCTCCGCCGACGAGGACCTCGCAACTGGGATCGGCCTGCGCATCGGCGATGGCGCGTCGCTGTGTGGTGAAGCTGGCCTCGTCGATGACGGCGCCCATGTAGGTGCTGAAGTCTGTGACGTCGCCTACCGTGATGCTCTGGACCTCGGCGACCAGCCGGTCGCGGATCTGGGGCCACCTGCTGTCTGGCACGAACAGCCGCGAGGCGGCGCTGCACTTCTGCCCTTGGTACTCGAAGGCGCCGCGGACGGTGCTGGCGACCAGCTCGTCCGCGTCGCACGACTCGTGCGCGACGATGAAGTCCTTGCCGCCGGTCTCGCCCACGATGCGCGGGTAGTTGGCGTACCGTTCGATGTTGCCGCCGACCTCTCGCCAGATGTGCTGGAACACCGCGGTGGAACCGGTGAAGTGGACGCCGGCGAGGGCGGGGTCTGCCAGGGCTATGTCGCCGACCTCGCCCCCACGCCCATAGACGAGGTTGATCACGCCGTCGGGAAGCCCCGCCGCCTGTAGCAGACGCATGACCTGATACGCGGTGGCCATGGCAGCGGACGCCGGCTTCCATACGACGGTGCACCCCATCATCGCGGGCGCTGTGGGTAGGTTGCCGCCGATCGAGGTGAAGTTGAACGGTGTGACGGCGAACACGAAGCCCTCGAGCGGGCGATAGTCGACGCGGTCCCAGTAGGCGGACGGCGAGAGCGGCTGTTCGGCGTAGACCTGGGCGGCGAACGCCGGATTGAAGCGCCAGAAGTCGATCAACTCGCAGGCGGCATCGATCTCTGCCTGATGAGCAGTCTTGGACTGATTCAGCATCGTGATCGCGTTGAGCGTGTCGCGCCAAGGTCCGGCGAGCAGCTCAGCGGCCTTGAGGAAGATGCCGAGGCGATCCTCCCAAGGCCATCTGCTCCAGTCTCCCCAAGCGTTCGCTGCAGCATCGATGGCAGACTGCACCTCTTGGGGGCCAGCCAGGTGCACGTCGGCGAGCACGTGGGCGTGGTCGTGCGGCATGACGGCCTGGGCGGTACGGCCGGTCCGCACCTCCTTGCCGCCGATGATGCAGGGGATGTCGAGGCGCTCGCCGGCGAGATCGCCGAGGCGTGCCTTGAGTGAGGCTCGCTCGGCAGCGCCCGGCGCATACGACTTCACCGGCTCGTTGACAGGCTGTGGGACACGTGAGATGGCGGTGGTCGTCATGCCCGGGAACCTCCAGGTCGTGCGACTGTCGTCGCGGTGGCGGCCACGGCTGCGTGGCGGGCCGGTGGCCGCCGGACATGCCGCTCCTACTCTACCGAATTGCCACCGCGTGGTGGTGAGATCGCGCGGGCGTTGCCCGCTAGGCGGTCTCGATGACGGTGCCGAGACCCTGGACCACTGCTCTGGCGTATGCGAGTCGGGCGATCGCGGTGTCCTGCACCCCGACGCCGGTGAGGTCACAGACGGTGATCTGGTCATCGGCGCTGCGGCCGGGGTGGGAGCCGCCGGTGAGCTCGCCGAGCTGCACGACGGCGCTCTCGGCCACGGCCCCAGCCGCAAACGCATGTCGTAGCTCGCCGATGACGCGGCACTGCTCGAGCCGATCGCAGACGACCAAGTCGGCGCGCTTGAAGCAGTCGCTGTGAAGCTCCTGCTTGACGTCCATGTCGGCACCCATGCAGGTGATGTGCTGCCCAGGGTGCAGCCACTCGGCGCGAAGGTGCGGCTCACGCGACGTGGTGGTGGTGACCACCACGTCGCTCTCGCGCACCAGTGACTCCTCGTCGGCAGCGACCTGGACCGGCACCTGCAGCGCCTCGGCCATCTCGGCAGCGTACTGGCCGGCGTGCTGCGGGTCGCGGCTGACGACGAGGAGGCGGCGTATGTCGCGGACCACGCGCAGCGCATACACCTGGTAACGCGCCTGCACGCCGGATCCCACGACGCCTACGGTGAGGGGGCGGCGCGGAGCCAGGTGCTGGGCAGCGATCGCGCCGGCCAAGCCGGTGCGTACGTCCGTGAGGTAGCCGTTGTCGGCCAGCACCGCGCGCAGGAATCCTGTCTCGGTGCTCAGGAGGATCATCATGCCGCTGTTCGCGGCCAGCCCGCTGGCGGGGTTGTCTGGGAAGCCTGAGGCGATTTTCACGGCGAAGCTGTCCAATCCCTCTATGACGGCGGTCTTGATGTCCACCTCACCGTGCCGCTCGGGCACCAGGATGGCGACCACAGGCGGCACTGTGGCCTTCCCCTTGTGGAGCTGGGTGAAGCCATCCGCCACGGCGGACAGGGAGTCCGCGTCCATGGCCACGCAGCGGCGCAACTCCGATTCATTGAGCAGAAGCACGTGCATGCGAGACCTCCAGGATCTGTAGCGCCTGCCGGGCGGGGCGCCTCGTGCCAGGGGAGTCTAGACGGTCGGATGCGGACACGCATCTGGCTGGCGTTCTCCCTCGTTGCCGTGTGCTAGCCTTGTTGTACACAGGATCGACGTGGCGACGGCCAGGGGCCGACCGTCCGGACCGCCTGCCGGCTCGGCCGCCGCGAGGGGTGCGAGTGGTGTCACCACCGCACGCCGACACCACACGTCGCGCATGGAGGAGGAACCATGGCAGACGAAGAGCGCCAGCCCACCGTCGAAGAGCTCAAAGCCAAGGCCTACCAGCCTATGGAAGACGCCAAGGTCCTCCATCCCTTCTACCGTGGCAAGATCGAGACGACGCTCAAGTGCTGCGTCCGCGACTTCCAGGACTTCGGTATCTGGTACACCCCGGGCGTCTCCGCTCCCTGCCTGGAGATCAAGGACGATCCCGAGAAGGTCTACGAGTACACAAACAAGTGGAACACCGTGGCGGTCGTCAGCGATGGTACCCGGGTGCTGGGCATGGGCGACATAGGCCCCAAGGCAGGCATGCCGGTCATGGAGGGCAAGAGCCTGCTGTTCAAATACCTGGGCGGGGTCGACGGCTTTCCGCTCATGCTCGACACCAAGGACCCCGACAAGATCATCGAGGTCGTCAAGCTGCTGCAGCCTGGCCTCGGTGGGGTCAACCTCGAGGACCTCTCGCAGCCCAAGTGCTTCCGCATCCTCGACACCCTGCGCGAGGAGTGCGAGATCCCGGTGTGGCACGACGACCAACAGGGCACCGCTTGCGTCACCCTCGCGGGTCTGGTCAACGCACTCAAGGTAGTGGGCCGCAAGATCGACGAGGTCAGCATCACCTTCGTGGGTTCAGGCGCCGCCAACGTCGCCATCAGCCGGCTCATCTTCGCCTACGGCGCCGACCCGGAGAAGTGCCGCATCGTCGACTCCAAGGGCATCCTGCACAAGGGCCGCAGCGACATCGAGGCGGTCAAGGACGACTGGGTCGACAAGTGGCGCTACTGCCAGATCACCAACGCCGAGCAACGCACCGGGGGCATCGCCGAGGCGCTCAAGGGTGCTGACGTCTGCATCGCGCTCAGCAAGCAGGGTCCGGACACCATCCAGAAGGAGTGGATCGAGGGCATGGCTCCGGACCCCGTCGTCTTCATGTGCGCCAACCCCATCCCCGAGATGTGGCCGTGGGACGTCAAGGCGGCCGGCGCGGCCGTCGTGGCCACCGGCCGCTCCGACTTCCCCAACCAGGTCAACAACTCGGTGGGGTTCCCGGGGATCTTCCGGGGCACGCTCGATGTGAGGGCCAAGACGATCACCGACGAGATGTGCATCGCCGCTGCCGAAGAGCTGGCTAAGGTCGCCGCCGACAAGGGTCTCAGCCCCGACTACATCATGCCTACCATGGACGACTGGGAGGTCTTCCCTCGCGAGGCGGCCGCGGTCGCGATGAAGGCTATCGAGCAAGGCATCGCTCTGCGCACCGACCTCACCTACGAGCAGGAGATCGAGGAGGCGACGGCCCTCATCGCGCGGGCCCGCGGGCTGGTGCAGGACGCGGAGGCTCTCGGCTACATCGCTATGCCAGAGGGCAGCAAGCCTCCGCTCGTGAGCACCATGGCGATGAAGGCCATGGCGCGCTCGCTCGGAGATGTGGCTGGCGACACGGCCCGCAAGGCGGCGGAAGCCGTCGAGGAGTACGCACGCAAGGCCGGCGACGCTCTAGGACCGGCGGCGCAGAAGGCGGCCGAGGCGGCGCAGAAGGCCGCCGAAGCGGTCAAGAAGGCGACTGAGCGCGGCAAGTCGTGAGGCCACGGGCTTCATGCCCGGTCCACTCGCGAGGATGAGAAGCACCGGGTCCGAGCGGCGCGTGCCACCTGCGCCGCTCGGGCCCGCTAGAGACCCAGGAGGTGAGCCGTCGTGACAGGAGTGCGTGAGATCGACGTGGCCGATGTGGTGACCGCGGTCCGACGCCTGTGCATTGACTCCAACTACGACCTGCCCAAGGACGTCTACGCGGCGCTCGAGGCAGCCAAGCGGACGGAGGCCTCGCCGGTAGGCCGAGCCGTCCTCGACCAACTCACGGAGAACGCCGATATCGCTGCCCGCGATCGCGTTCCGATCTGTCAGGACACCGGCTACGCAGTGCTGTTCATCGATGTCGGGCAAGAGGTGCACTTCGTCGGTGGCGACTTCGAAGCCGCAGTCAACGAGGGCGTACGTCAGGGCTACGCCGACGGCTACCTCCGCAAGAGTGTGGCCGAGGAGCCGGCGCACGCTCGGCGCAACACGACCGACAACACGCCGGCCGTCATCCACACGCGCATAGTGGCTGGCGACAAGGTGACCATCCTCTTCATGCCTAAGGGCGGCGGCGCCGAGAACATGAGCACGCTCCACATGCTCAAGCCGTCCCAGGGCGTGCAAGGCATCATCGACGCCGTCGTCGACACTGTGAGCAAGGCTGGCTCCAATCCGTGCCCGCCCGTGGTGCTCGGCATCGGCATCGGCGGCACCATCGACATGGTCACCGTCCTTGCCAAGAAGGCTCTTGCGCGTGATGTCGGCTCGCGGCATCCCGATCCGCGTCTGGCCGAGCTAGAGGACGAGATCCTGCGGCGGGTCAATGCACTCGGTATCGGTCCGCAGGGCCTTGGCGGTACCACGACCGCGTTAGCAGTCTTCATCGAGGAGATGCCCTGCCACATCGCGAGCATGCCGATGGCCGTCAACGTCCAGTGCCACGCGCAGCGGCACCAGGTCGCGGTCCTCTAGAGCGGCGGGAGGTAGCAAGATGGCGAAGAAGATCACGACGCCGCTGAGCGAGGCGGCTGTCAAGGACCTGAGGATCGGCGACGAGGTACTCATCAGCGGCGTGGTCTACCAGGCGCGCGATGCGGCCCACAAGCGTATGGTCGAGCTCCTCGACAAGGGAGAGGAACTGCCGTTTCCCATCGAGGGAGCGGTGATCTACTACATGGGACCTTCGCCGGCAAAGCCGGGTAACGTGATCGGGTCCGCAGGACCTACCACCAGTGGGCGCATGGACGCCTACGCGCCCCGGCTCATGAGCAAGGGGCTGCGCGGGATGATCGGCAAGGGCCTGCGCAGCGACGCCGTCAAGCAGGCCATGGTCGAGCACGGAGCGGTGTACTTCGCGGCCACCGGTGGCGCTGGGGCCTTGCTGGCGCAGCGCATAGTGGGCAACGAAGTCATCGCATGGCCCGAGCTGGGCGCCGAGGCAGTCGCGCGGCTTGACGTCGTCGACTTCCCGGTGATCGTCGTGGGGGACTGCTACGGCGATGACCTCTACGAAGAGGGCAGAAAGCAGTACGCCCGCGAGGTGTGACTCCGGGGCCGGTAGGTGGCTGGCGACCGGCGGCGCCGACCGTCAGCCACCTACCGGAAAGTCGACCACCTGCCAGGGCGTGCCGTACTGCCGCATGAGCTCCAGGAACGGCTCGTGCGGCACGCGTTCTGGCGCAAGGACCCCTTTCTCGGCGATGATGCCGCGTGCCAGCATCATTGCGGCGCAGGCGGCGGGCACACCGGTCTGGAACCCGGTGCCCTGCACGCCGAAGTCACGGAAGGCCGCCTCATGGTCGGTGATCTGGTACATGAAGCGCCTGACCTGCCGACCGGCGATGGTCCCCTCACACAGCGTGCCCACGCACACCTGACCGTGGAGCTTTCCGTAGAGGTCGACCGGCCGCGGCAGACGGCTCACCAGGAACTCGCGGGGTGAGAACGTGCCGCCTTTGAACTCGATGACCTCCTTGCTGTCCAGGCCCAGCGCTCGCGCGACCTTGAGCATGGTGACGAAGAACTCGTCGAGCGCGATGAAGAAGTCGGCTCGCCGAAGGCCCTTGTCGCCAAGGTACCAGGGGATCAACTGAGACTCTTCATGGTCCACGTTCCACACCGTCAGACGGCCCACCGGATCTGGGAAGTCGAACGGGAACGAGCGTGCGAGTGGCTCGTGGCGTACCTTGCGGCCGTCCAAGAACCCGCACGGCGGCAGGAGGCACTCCTCGACCATCGTGTTGGGCGAGAAGCCGCACGCTAGTTCGTAGCCTTCCAGCGTAGCGTTGTCTCCGTCAAGGATCGTGAAGGCCTCGGTGGTGTCGAACTGCTCGTAGAGCGCTCGGGCGAAGACGTCGCTGGCGCCCGGGTCTATGCCGAAGAACACGAGCGCGGTGAGGCCTCGCTTGCGGAACTCGCTGTCCAGGGCGATCTCCTCGTCCACGTCGGCTGTGCCGACTACCTCCCGAGGGCCTCCGGCGGCCATGTCCAAGTAGTCGGTGCCGGCCTCCAGACACGCGGCCATGACGTCCATGTTGTAGTCGGGAGCGAGCGCGTTGATGACCAGGTCGGCGTCGGCGAGAGCCTTCAGGAGCGCCGCCGCGTCGGTGACGTCGAGCTGCAGGCACGTCGCCTTGCCAGACGGAAGCTTGGCAGCGACGACATGGGCGCGGCTTTCGTCGATGTCGGCGAGCACGATGGCGTCGACCTCACGGGCGGTGGCCAGCGTCCGGGCTATGACTTCGCCGACGGAGCCCACACCCAGTTGTAGGACCCTCATGTGACCCCCTCTCGTGACGAGTAGAGACACGTCTATCATGGCTCACAAGCTCGGCGTAGGCGACGGCCAGGATCTCGTAGAACTTCATCAGTCGAGACGAAGGATCTGGCGCAGAAGCTTGTCAAACGGGTCGACTATGAGTAAGTTCACAGGATGTCGACCTACCTGAATGTCCAGAAGACCGCCCGCCGCCTCGGTGTCTCGCCGGTGACGGTGCGCCGCTGGACGGCGACGGGCCTCCTTCCCTGCGTGCGCACGCCCGGGGGCCATCGCCGTATCGCGCTGGAAGACATCGAGGAGGTGTCCCGGGCGGCGGGCAGCCACGGCCGCCTAGCTGCTCGCCGCGCCCGCGAGCGAGAGCTGGACACCCTCATCGAGACCGTCACGGCGGTCGCCGGTGAGACAGACCTCAACACGCTGCTGGTGCGAGTCGCCAAAGCCGTGACGCAGATCACCGACACCGACTTCTGTGCGGTCTCTGAGTACGACCCCACGACCCGCCATGTCAGGGCATTGGCGGAGTACGACGCCACCGGGAAGCGGCTGCCCGACCCGGCTCCGTGTAGCTTGCGGGAGTATCCCCTGACGCGCCGCGTCCTCGAGGAGCAGGAGCATCAGGTCGTCAACGTGGACGATCGGTTCGCCGACGCGGCCGAGGTGGCTGAGCTGCGCCGCGGCGGCGACTGCAGCTTGCTCATGCTGCCCCTTGTCGTCCGCGGCGAGTCCATCGGCCTCATCGAGGCCACGGACCGGCGCCGGAGCCGCACCTACCAGCGGCAGGAACTTCGGCTCTGCAGGGCGGTGGCCTATGCCGGCGCCGTGGCGCTGGACCATGCTCGAGCGCTCGCCAAGCTGCTTGAGGACACCGGGGGTACCCAGCGCCTGCGCGACATGGCTCTGCGGCTGCGTGACGCGCTCCCCGCGGCCGTCCTCACGCCGGGGACCCAGCGGTCGCTGCAGCGGCTGGCCCAGGCGGTCTGCGACGCCTGTGAGGCTCATTCCTGCGTGCTAGCGGTCAACGGCCGCACTGCTGGCGCGTCCAGTGCCTTCGCCACCGATGCCACGCGGCTTGCGCCACCGGACGCAGCTGCGGATGTAGCACCTCGCAGCCAGCCGGACCGGCGCGCAGCGGAGGTGCTCGTGGCGCGTGATCCGTCAGGGCTTACCGATCTCACCATCACGCTGGCTGTCGACAGCCCGCCGGTCCCAGGCGCAGCCGAGGTGCTGGGGCTCGCCGCCTCCGCCGCGGCCGCCGCCTGGCGAGGCGGGGGTCGCCACTCACTCGCGTAGTCGGCCCTCGGGCGGCAGGCGCATCCTCCCAGTCGTAGCGGCGCACGGCGCACGGAGCTTTTTCCTGCGAGTCTCGCCTGCTAGGCTTTCCCTGTGACGGCCGGGGCCTCAGGCCCGGCCGCTGTTCTCTGTGTGTCGTCCAAAGAGGTCTCTCACCAGCATGATCACCCATGATGTCCTGATCATCGGCGCCGGCTTGGCGGGTATGCGCGCCGCCATCGCTGCGGCAGACAGCGGCGCGGACGTCGCTCTGATCAGCAAGGTGCATCCCGTGCGCAGTCACACCTGTTGCGCGCAGGGGGGCATCAACGCCGCGCTCGGCGATGATGACTCGTGGGAGGCGCACACGTTCGACACCGTCAAGGGCTCAGACTACCTTGGCGATCAGGACGCCATCGAGATCATGTGCAAGGCTGCGCCGCGCGACATCCGGGCGCTGGAGCACATGGGCTGCCCGTTCAGCCGCTTCCAAAGCGGGCGCATCGCTCAGCGTCCCTTCGGCGGCGCAGGCTACCCCCGTACGGCGTACGCTGCCGACATCAGCGGCTTCGTCCTCTTGCACACGATGTACGAGCAGGTGCTGCGGCGCGACGTGAAGGTGTACGAGGAGTGGTACGTCTCGCGCCTAGCCATGGACGATGGCGTGGCGCGCGGCGTCGTGGCCATCGACCTCAGGAGCGGAAAGGCTCACGCGCTGTCGGGCACAGCGGTCGTGCTTGCCACAGGACCCGCCAGCCGCATCTACGAAGGCTCATCGAACTCGGTGGATTGCACCGGCGACGGCATGGGCATGGCCTACCGCGCCGGTCTGCCGCTCATGGACATGGAGTTCGTGCAGTTCCACCCCACCGGGCTGCGCAACGGTGTGCTCATCACGGAAGGTTGCCGAGGCGAGGGAGGCGTGCTGCTCAACGCCGATGATGAACGGTTCATGGCCCGGTACGCGCCCAACAAGATGGAGTTGGCCAGCCGTGACGTCGTCTCGCGCGCAGAGGCCACCGAGATAGCAGAGGGCCGAGGTGTCGACGGCTTCATCATGCTGGACCTGCGACCCATCGGCGTCGAGCGCATCAAGACGAATCTTCTCCAAGTGCGCGAGCTCTCCATCGATATCGCTGGGGTGGATCCCTGCGAAGCGCCAATCCCCATCCGCCCCACTCCTCACTACTTCATGGGAGGTGTGCGGGTGGGTGCGGACAGCGCCTGCCCTACCGTCTCCGGTCTGTTCGCGGCCGGCGAGGTAGCGTGCATCAGCGTCCACGGTGCCAATCGCTTGGGAGGCAACTCCCTGCTCGACGCCGTGGTCTTCGGCCGCCGGGCGGGGGAGGCCGCTGCTCGCTACGCCAAGGAGCACGAGCGCCGCGGTGTCGCCCAGAGCCTGGTACTCGATCACGATGCTCAGGTCGCAGAGCTCGCGGCGCGCAGCGGCGGCGAGCGCCAAGCGGTGATCAAGGAGGAGCTGCAGCGGCTCATGCTCACCAACGTGGGCATCTGGCGCGAACGCGCCGCCCTGCAGCAGGCGCTGCAGGGCGTCCGCGAGCTCAAGGAGCGCTACGCTGCGGTCGCGCTCCACCATACGGGCGCCGTGTTCAACACCGAGCTGACCCAGGTACTCGAGACGGGCAACCTCCTCGACATCGCCGAGTGTGTGGCGCTCGGCGCCTTGAACCGCGAGGAGAGCCGCGGAAGCCACGCGCGCGTGGACTTCCCAGAGCGCGATGACGACGTGTGGCTGCGACACAGCCTGTTCACACTCGGCGACGATGGGCCGGTCTGTTCCTACGCGCCGGTCACTATCACGCGACACCCGCCCGAAGTGAGGAGCTACTGATGTCTGCCGCCGACACGGTGCAGGCCATGCTGGCGGTCCGGCGGTACGATCCCGACAACGCACCCCAGACCACCTGGTCCCGGTACCAGATCGAGTTGCCCACGGGTTCCACTGTGCTGGAGGCCCTCATGTATGTGCAGGAGCACATCGATGGGTCGCTGGCATTCCGCAGAAGCTGTCGCCACGGCATCTGCGGCTCGTGCGGCATGCGCATCAACGGTTGCGCGCGGCTTGCCTGTACCACGCAGCTTGCTGATGCCGTGGCCGAAGCAGAGCGGCGCGTCGCTCGACTGACACAGCTGGTCGACATCTCGGCAGAGTCCACCAGCGCCGCCACAGGTGACGCGGCGCGGTCCTCAGAGCCAGAGCACGATGAGCTCGTGGTCCGCGTCGAGCCCTTGGGCAACATGCCGGTCATCAAGGACCTCGTCACCGACATGAGCTCGTTCTGGGCCAAGCTCCGTAGTGTACGGCCGTGGCTGCAGTCACTCGACGAGCATCCGGATCCTGACCACGAGCGCCTCATGTCGCCCAACGACTACAGCGTCATCGCCGACGGCCTGCTCTGCGTGGAGTGCGGCGCCTGCTACTCAGACTGTACGGCGCTGGCGGCCAGCCCCGAGTTCGTGGGTCCGACAGCCCTGGTGAAGGCCTTCCGCTACGCGTACGACGTGCGTGACGACCAGACTCACCGGCGTCTCTACGACTTGAGCGGCGAGCACGGTCTGTGGGAGTGCGCCCGCTGCTATGTCTGCACCGAGCGTTGTCCCAAGCACCTGCGCGTGCGCGAGCTCATCGGCCGCCTGGCCGAGCTCGCCATGGCCGAGGGCCTGTGCAGTGACGCGGCCGTGCGCCGGGCTCAGGCCTTCGTCTCCGACATCCAGCGCACGGGCTCACTCGACGAGCGTACGCTGGGCATACGCACCAGGGGTGCGCTGCAGGCCGCGCGCGACCTACCTCGCGCTGTGCGGGCTATGGCGGCGGGCAAGGTGAGACCTCACGGGGTGGCTCCTATAGAGCGACTGAACGAGACGCAGGACGTGATGGAACGCTTGCGACCCGGCAACGCCACAGCGCCGCGCGAGAAGGAACAGTCATGAGGTATGCGTATTACCCCGGCTGCTACGCCAAGGACACCGCCACCGAGCTCGATGTCAGCACGCGGGCAGTGTGCTCACAGCTGGACATCGAGCTTGAGGAGCTCACCGCGGCGCCGTGCTGTGGAGCGGGCGATATCCAACAGACAGACAGCGCCGTGGCCGTGGGCTTAGGCGCGCTGGTGCTGGCGCAGGCAGCGCGCCTCGGGCTCGACGTACTCACGGTGTGCAACGTGTGTACGCTGAGCTTGCGTCAGGCGGCTCTTGCTCTCACGCAGGCTGTCACGCCCGCCTCCACGGTCCAGTCCTCGGCGGTCGCCGATCCTGGGCTTGCGTCCGTAGCGGGAGCTCTGCCGTCAGACACGGGCGGACCACCGAGCGGCGTCGGTCGGCACTACCCTCTCCCCCTGGATCAAGCAGCCCGACTTGCTCTGGACGCGGTCCGCAGCCAGGGCTACCAGCTGAGCCGACCGCCCGCCGTCACGCATCTTCTCTGGGTGTTGCGCGATGCAGTCGCCAGCGGCCGTCTCCAGGAGCGCGTCCAGCG
>CAYMTC010000002.1:0-11353 GCA_964393265.1 uncultured Thermoleophilia bacterium | reverse complement strand
TGGACGGCGTGGTCGCCGCGCCGTTCTACGGGTGTCAGATCCTGCGCCCGTCCGCGCTCAACGGCGAGGTTGTGGCCGACGACCCTCGCGCGCTGGAAGACGTCCTGACGGCGTGCGGTGTACGACCCGTGGACCACGACGCACGCCTCAAGTGCTGCGGTTGGCCTATCACCTTCTCGCGGCCGGAGACCGCGGGCAGCATGGCACGGGGTATCGTGGCATCCGCCGTAGCTACTGGCGCCAGCATGGTAGTCACCCCGTGCCCCCTCTGCCACGCCGCGTTGGAGCAGGCCCAGCTCGGCAGAGCCGGCAGGTCGGGCGGGCAGAGCATCCCAGTCCTCCATCTGCCAGAAGTGGTAGGCCTGGCGTTCGGCCTCTCGCCCCGCGAGCTGCGCCTTGACCATCACATGGTAGACACGCGGCCGCTCATCGCACGCCTGGGTATGGCGCTGGCCTGAGCGTCGGGTCCACACCGGCCAGAGGGCTTTAGCCGGTGGGCGGGTACTATAGCCTCATGAGTCCAAGCCGCAGCCCTGCCACTGTCCGCGCCCTCGTGCCCCAGTGCGCAGGCCCGAGGCGCACGATGTGGGCAGATGAACAACCGTCCAAGGGTCACTCTCAGAGGGTCGTCTCCAGGGGCATCGCGTGATCGAGTGGATCTTCTCTGTGGGCCGCATGGTGGGTTTCGGCACAGCCGCGGGCGTGCGGCCGGCGTTGACCCTGGCCATCCTAGGAGCTGCGTCGCTCATCGGCATCGGACCCGGCGTGCAGCACCCGTTCCTCTTCTTGGAGCGCTGGTGGGTCATCTTGATCTTCGCGGTCCTCGCCATCCTGGAGGGCAAGTTCGACAACGTGCCCAAGCTCGACAGAGTGCAGGACCGTCTGCTCCTGCCGTGGCGCGTCGGCCTGGCGGCCGTGGCGGGAGCGGCTACGATCGGCCAAGGGACGGTGGGCCTTCTGGTGGGACTCCTGCTCGGGGCCGGATCCGGATGGTTGGGACAGTCGGTGAAGCACGGGTCGCGGCCGCTTTCGCCGGCCAGCGGGATCGCCGTCACGCTCATCAGCCTCTCGGAGGACCTGTTCGCATTGGCGGGCGTCGTGGTGACGGCGGTGTTCGCGCCGCTGGGCTACGGGTTCGCAGCGGTGACCGTGTGGCTGTTCGCCCGCCTGCAGCGTCGCCGGCGGACGCGGTACCAAGAGGCGGTGCCACGGCGATGAACGAGCGGCGACGGCAGTGGGGTGGCGAACCCCCGGACGAGGCCGCTCTGGCGGAGGTTCGCTATGCCGGGCTCAGGGAGCACATGGTGCAGAGCCAGATAGCGGCGCGCGGCATCCGCGATGATCGTCTCTTGGAGGCGTTGCGGACGGTGCCGCGGCACCGCTTCGTGCCCTCCGGCCTCGAGCGTGTGGCCTACGAGGACGGCGCGCTGGCCATCGGCCACGGCCAGACCATCTCGCAACCGTACATCGTCGCGTTGATGACCTCGCTTCTCGGCCTGCGTGACGACAGCAGGCTGCTGGAAGTGGGCACAGGCTCGGGCTACCAGGCGGCGGTGGCGGCGGCGATCTGTCGCGAGGTGTGGTCTGTGGAGCGCATCCCTGAGCTGGCTGCCGCGGCGGAGGTGCTGCTGCTCGAGTTGGGCTACACCAACGTCCACGTCGTCATAGGGGATGGACGCCGTGGCCTCCCGGAGCAGGCGCCGTTCGACGCGGTCATCATCACCGCCGCGACGGCGACGGTGCCGCCAGCCCTGCTGGCGCAGCTCGTAGAGGGTGGCAGGCTGGTGGCGCCTGTGGGGCCGCCGCGGCGCGTCCAGCAGTTGATCGTCTACGAGCGTCGCGGCGCGGAGTACGTCACCACGTACAGCGTGGAGTGTCGCTTCGTGCCGCTCATCAACGAAGAGGAGGCCGGTGATGAGGGCTCGTGACGAGGCCGATCCACGCTCGCACGCCACGGCCGGGTGGACGGCGCGGCGGGTGCGTGTCTTCGGGCTGGTCCAGGGCGTCTTCTACAGGGTGTCCACGCGCCAGATGGCACGCGATCTTGGCTTGACAGGGTGGGTGCGCAACCGCAGCGACGGCAGCGTCGAGGCGCACTTCCAGGGGCCGTCCGCGGCGGTGGAGGCTGCCGTTGCGTGGTGCCAGTCGGGACCGCCTGGGGCGCGTGTGGACCACGCGCGGACCGAGACGGTCCCAGTCGAGGATCGCTGGACGGACTTCAGCGTCGTCCCCTGAGGCACCCTGTCGCCTGCTTCAGGATGCAGGGCCTCACGACGGCAGAGAGAGATGGAGACACATGAGCAGACACGGCGTTGTAGATCTTGAGACGGTGCGCCAGGACTACGAGATCCAGATGTGCCTGGCAAGAGCAGATGCGAATCTGGCCGTATTGGGGTTCACGGAGCATGGCGAGCGTCACTGCAGCGCGGTGGCTGAGGCAGCGCGCACGATCCTGTTGCGTCTGGGCCGGCCCGAGCGACTGGCGGAGCTGGCGGCGATCGCTGGCTACCTGCACGACATGGGGAACATGATCACGCGCGAGCAGCACGGCATCGCAGCCGCGCTGCTCGCGCGCCACATCCTGGATCGTCTCGGCATGCCTATCGCCGAGACCATCGAAGTCATGTGCGCCATCGGCAACCATGAGGAGGAGTACGGGCAGCCGGTGAGCGAGGTGGCCGCGGCTGTCATCCTCGCCGACAAGGCCGATGTTCGTGAGACGCGGGTGCGCGAGACGGGAGACGTGGTGGGCGACATCCACGACCGTGTCAACTCGGCCGCCCGCAGCTCCAGCCTCACCGTGGACCCGGAGGAGCGCACGGTGACGCTGCACCTCAGCATCGACACGAGTGTCGCTCGGGTCATGGAGTACTTCGAGATCTTCCTGAGTCGTATGGTCTTGTGCCGCAAGGCGGCGCGGTTCCTGGACTGTGAGTTCCACCTGGTCATCAACGACGTGGAGTTGCAGTGACCCCTTAGTTAGGATGGCGCGGTCGCGCACCCGCGCGATCGAGTGCTCGCGCGGTACGGCGGCGGCGCGCGATGAGGTGAGGAGGTCGTCGATGTCTGAGAGTAAGCGCGGCCGGTTCATCGCCGGTGTGGCAGTCGGTGCGGCTGCGATCTGGCTGGCGGTGTCCCGCCGGGGTCGTAGCCTGTGTGCCAGAGTGCTCGGCCGAGGCGGCGACGGCCAGCCGACGCAGCCGTGGACGGCCGAGGAGCCGCCCGACGACGCGCGCTCCGAGGCGTTGCGCGACAAGTTCGACGAGACGCGCCGGCGGCTGCGCGAACAGGTCGGCCTGCCGCCGGATGAAGAGGCGGCGACCGACAGTGCGGATGACGCCGAGGGCTCGTCGGCGCCGTCCGAGTGAGGATCCTGCACGCCGCGGTAGCCGCTGTCGCTGCCGCGGCAGCCTTCGTCCTCTACCTGTTGTTCGAGGCGCAGTGGGTGCGTCTGGTAGAGAGAGACGTCCCCGTGCCGGGGCTGGCGTCGCAGCTCGACGGGCTGTGCATAGCGCACCTGTCCGACATGCACGTAGGGTTCCGCCCGAGCCTCAACCTGCGCGCCACACGTAAGGCGTTCGCCTTGACGCGTGCGGCGCGCCCAGACCTCATCGCGATCACTGGCGACCTCAGCGGCGGATCGGCCAACCTGGCGGCGCTCAAACGCGGACTGGCCACGCTCACGGCGCCTCTCGGAGTCTTCGCGGTGCTCGGTAATCACGACCACGGCGAGAGCAAGGCGCCTTTCGTCTCCGCCGTCGATCTCAGTGACTTGGGCGACGTAGGAGTGCGGCTGCTCGACAACGAGTGTGTGGCCGTCGACGTGCGGGGCGCACGCCTGCACGTCTGCGGCATCGACGACTGGCGCCACGGGTACGGCGACCTCGCGGCCGTGCGTCCCGTCGAGGGCGACGTCGGCGTACGGCTGCTACTCAGCCACTACGCGGATGCTGCCCTGGAGCTCCCGGCGCATGAGTTCGCCCTGACGCTGTCCGGCGACACGCACGGCGGGCAGATATGCCTGCCGTGGTTCGGCGGCCCCATCATGTGTAGTCAGCCGCGGGCCGCATTCAAGGACGGCCTGTACGAGGTACGCGGACGTCGGGTGCACGTGACCCGGGGCATCGGCACCAGCCTTCTGCCCTTCCGGCTGCTCTGCAGGCCGGAGGTCGTGCTCCTGCGCTTGCGCGCTGCCTGAGGATCACCCCTGAAGCTCGGACTGGTCACCGACGTGGCAGTCGTTCGCCCGGTCAGCCAGCGCCAGGTACGTCTCAGGGTGCGCCCGACGCGTCAGTGTCGACGGCGTCGGAAGGCCTGAACGGCCTTGGCGAGTGGTGGCGTCACCGTGTCTATGGCCCCCGTGGGGCAGACCTCCACACAGGCGTAGCAGCGCACGCAGCGCTCGTCGTGGAACACCGGTGAGGCGCCCTCGAGGACGCAGGCCCCCGTGGCGCAGATAGCGGCGCACTCGCCGCAGCGTATGCAGGCGTCGGGGGCCACTACCTGGGGTCGCGCGGTGAGCAAGGTGCGCCCCAGGCGCCGCAACGGCGGCGGCAGCAGTTCCTCCAGATCGCGGTGCGCCTGAGTGAAGGCGGGTTCCGCGGTGATCGGGTCGCCGTAGGGTAAGTACGGCGCATCGAGGTCGATCAGGCCGCGCCGCTCCGCTGCGGCCAGCGTGTGGATGGCTGCGCGTTCATGTCCGGTGCGGTCCGCAAGGGCGGCATCGAGAGCGACGGCGTCGCGCGCGGCGAAGAGCGAGCCGAGCTCGATGGGCGTGCCCCCGCTAGGTCCTTGCCCCTGCATGGCGATGATGCCATCCATGATGGTGAACCGCGGCGCCAACCCCAGGTGCAGGTCTAGGAGGAGGTCGGCGAAGTCCTCTCGCCGCGGGGCGCGCACGTGCAGGGTCGCCTTGGTGAGGCCCGGGATACAGCCAAAGGTGAGTTTGACGCCGCCCGTGAGCCGCATGAGCACGTGGGTCTTCACGACGCCGACCTGCACGATGCCGTCGGCTTCGATGAAGGAGCGGGCGACCGGGAACAAGCGGAACAGCCGGCCCTCGGGACACGGGAACGAGACTGCCTCGTTCTCGACGTCCCGCAGCTGGACGCCCTCGTCACGACACACACGGTCGATGCCCGAGAGACGCCAGGTGCGAGCGACCTTGACGGGCGGGTTGGGCCCGCCCGGGCTGTCGGCGACGAAGGGCACAGCCCCGGCTTCCTTGAGACCGCGCAGTACGCAGCGCAAGGTCTCTGGATGGGTCGTGACGACCTTCTGCGGCTCGGCGGCGCGCAGGAGATTGATCTTGACGGCGATGTTCTCGCCGGGAGACACGGTGGAGCTCCAGCCGCCGAACGGAGCGACCAGCCGCTCCACGGCGGCCTGCAGACCGTCGCCGTGTGAGGCACGGATGTGGCTTACCGGCGACGGGTCTCTGGGCATCAGTCGGCCAGCTTCTCGGCCACGATGGCGATGTGGTAGGGCAGCAGCGTGCCCGGTTCGTGGACGGCCAGCTCCCGTAGGCCCATGTCTGCGATCACGGCGCGCAACCTGGCGTGGGGCAGCACGTGGTCCTTGTCTGGCCCGATGGGCCGGTCGATGTAGCCGAAGTCGATGACCAGCATGCGCCCAGCAGGCGCGAGCAGGCGGGTCATCTCGGCCAGAGCGGTCGGGTCGTCGTGGACGTGGTGCAGGACGTTGATGGCGACGATCCGGTCGGCGCCGCCGTTTGGCAGCGGCACCGTGCTGTCCTCTGTGCAGACGGGTTCCACCCGCTCGGCAAGGTGGGGCTGTGTCGTGAGCTTCTCGGCGAGGTGCTGGAGCATCTCGCGTTGCTCGTCGACCGCGACGACGCGACCGTGCGGCACCGCCTCGGCCAACGGCATCGTGTAGAAGCCGGTGCCGGCGCCGTAGTCGACGATCAGCTCATCACCGTCAAGGCCGAGCAGCTCGATCAGGACTGCGGGGGGCAGGTCCTCGAGTCGTCGCGGGTCTTCGAGTGTCCCCCAGCGAGCCGGATCGAACTTCTCTGCCACTGACAGGTACCTCCATCGGGCACGCGGACAGCAGGCCCGATCTGGGCGGGCCGTGCCACCCGCTTGGTCTGGACGCGGATGCTCTTCAGCGCGCGCTCTGCGCGTACTTGAGGAAGGCCTCGAGCGCGCGCTCGACGGCGACCTGAGAGTCGACGTCGCCGCCCTCCTCGTGCAGACACTCGCGCATCTTGAGCGAGATGAGGAGGACGCCGACCCTGTCCAACGCTGCTTTGACCGCAGCGAGCTGCGTGAACACGTCCTCGCAGCTGCGCCCCTGTTCGATCATGCGCTGGAGACCGCGGGTCTGTCCTTCGACACGACGCAGACGGTTGATGATGCGAGCATTCTCGTCGTTGGTGAGGTGGGCATCCATGAGCGGAGTATACCGCCCCGGGGTATACCGAGGAACCGTTCGAGCTGAACGAGCCTTACGGACAGCGTTCCTTGAGCTCGACGAGTATGCAGTCGGGGATGGGGTGGTCGCCATCGGCCACGCCGAGACGGTTGGGCTTGACGTCGCCGTGGAAGTCCGAGCCGCCGGTGGCCACGAGGCCGTACCGCTCGGCTAGCGCCAGGCAGCGCGCGACCGTGGCCGCATCATGCGTGGGGTAGTAGCACTCCAGCCCTACGAGCCCGTGTCGCACGGCCTCCTGGACCAGACGCTCGAGGCCCGCAGCGTCTGTGCGTATGAGACCCGGATGGGCGACGACCGGGAGTGCGTTGCTGGCACGGATGAGGTGCAGCGCCTCGGCGAGGCCGAGGCGACGGCGGTCGACGAACGCCGGCGCGCCGCGGCGAAGAAACCTGTTGAAGGCGTCACTGATGGAGTCCACGTAGCCGAGTCGGCGCAGCGCCTCGCCGATGTGCGGTCGGCCGACAGCTTCTCCGCGGGCGACGGCCGCCAGGTCCTCGGGGGTCACCGGCATGCCTAGGCGAGTCAGTCTGGCGAGGATGCGGGTGTTGCGCTCGTCGCGGTCCTGACGGAGGCGGGCCAACTGTGCGCGGAGCTCCGCGCTTGGCGGCTCGCAGAGGAAGTAGCCGAGCATGTCGAGGGTGACCTGCTCGAACTGGAGCGGTATCTCGACGCCGGGCACCACTTCGATGTCATGACGTCGACCTGCCTCCACGGCTTCGGCGATGCCCTCGACGCTGTCGTGATCGGTGATGGCCACCGCTGTGAGCCCGATCTCTGCGGCGTACGCGACCAGCTCGCTGGGGGTCAGCGAGCCGTCGGAGCGGCTTGTGTGCGCGTGGAGATCGATCATGGGTGATGACTGTGCGACAGACAGTACGAGACAGTGTGCCGACGACTAACCTTAGCACGGCTCCAAGGAGGGCCGCTGCCGCAGAGTCCCTCGGAGTGCTAGACGGAGCTGCCGATCGGCGCGTAGTCTTTGTCTATGGGCCTACCCTACGACGATGTCCATCTCATAGCCGACCCTCTGTACGGCTACCTGCGCATCACCACGCCTCGCGCCGCCGAGGAGGTGGCCGAGTCGAACGTGCTGGACGACCGCTGGCTGCAGAGGCTCAAGCGGATCCACCAGCTGCAGAGCTCCTGGTGGGTCTTTCCCACCGCCGAGCACAGCCGCTTCGCGCACAGCCTGGGGGTGATGCATCTGGCGGGAGTGCTCGCCACCCACGTGTACCCCACGCTCGTGCACAGCCTGCGACCGGCCGAGGAGCGTGATGCGCCCCCGGACGACGTCGTGCCGTCGCAACCGCTCGTTGAGGAGACCCTGCGACTTGCCGGTCTCCTCCACGACGTCGGGCACGGCCCCTTCAGCCACTTCTTCGACGAAGAGTACCTGCACCCGCGCTGGGGGCTGGACCACGAGCAGATCTCGCAGCGGCTCATCACTGGTGAGCTTGCCGCCACCATCAGAGGGCTACGGCGCAGTCCGAGCGGCGAGTTCGGTTCAGGTGAGGCCGTCGATCCGGCCCACGTGGCGTGGCTGGTCCGGGGTGAGTCAGCTCAGTCGGCCCTCGCGGAGAAGCGGTCCGATGAGGCGGGCGGCGACGCGGGCCGCGGGCCCCATGCGACGACGACCGCTGGCGGGCCGGGCGCCAGACCAAACGCCGCCGCGCCGCCGCGTTGGGTGAGGCTCCTCGGCCGGGCGCTGAGCGGTGCGGTCACCGTGGACAACATGGACTACGTGCGTCGCGACGCGTACATGTGCGGCGTGTCCTTGGGTGCTGTGGACGTCGACCGTCTCATCTACTACTCGTTCTGCGACGAGGACGGCATCACGTTCCACAAGCGCGCCTTGGGCGCCTTGCGTGCGTTCCTCAACGCCCGCTTGTACATGTACGAGAATGTCTACTTCCATCGCGTGGGCGGCGCTATCGACATGCACCTGCGAGAGATCTTCGCCGACACCATGGCCATAGTGCTGCCCAAAGACCCGCTGACGGACTTGGCGGCGTATCGCCGCCTCACTGAGTGGTCGCTGTTCGAGGAGGTGGACAGCTGGCTGAGCGAGCCGCCCGGGACGCGTCGCCGGCGGCTCGCCGACGAGTGGCAGCAGATCATCCACCGTAACGTGAAGTACCACGCCGTCTTCGAGCAGCAGGTGGAGCACGCGCAGCCCAGTCCCGGCCTGCGCGGGCTGAGCAGGGACGAGTTCGAGCAGGCTATCCGTGAGGCGCTGCCGCAGGATCTCAAGGACATCGGCTTCCGGGTGGATGTCGCTTCGCAGGACCCGCGCCCGGTGAACCCTCTGCGCGGGCCAAAGCGGATACCCATCTACGACCCGGTGACCGGACAGGTCGACGACGAGCTCCTGTCGGGCATCCTTGCGTTCATCCCGGCCAAGGCGCACCTCTACCGTGTGTACTCACTGCGGCACGAGCACGAGCGCGCCTTGGCGGATGCGGCGCGGGCGGCTCTGAGTCAGGTCACGCCCGCCAGTCTCACGAACCTGTGACCTGCGAGCCGTCCGAGCCAGCGCCCGCTGACGGACGCAGGGCGGCGAACGCGACGAGGCCGAGCATGCCGGCGACGCCTACACCGAGCACTACGAGAGAGGCTCCCCGCGCCCCCAGTGCATCCATGGCGCGTGCGCCGAGGAGCGGCCCCAGACCGTAGCCACCCAGGTACACGAGCGTCCAGACGCCCATGTACCGGCCGCGCAGCTCGACCGGAGCCATGCGTGACACGACTGCCGGCATGAGCGGCATGTAGAGCACTACGCCGAACGCCAACAGGACCATGAGAGGCGCTAGCAGCCACGTCCTCGGTGCATGCACGGCGGCGGTGATGGCCACAGCCATGACGAGCGTGCCGACGCCGATGAGGGCCGCAGGGTCACGCTGGCGCAGCACTCGCACCAGGGGGTACTGGACGACGGCGGCCGTGGCGGAGTAGACGGTGAGCAGCAGGCCCCACGACTGCGACGAGACGTCGAAGAGGTCGCGCAGCATGACCGGCAGGGTGACCCATATCTGCGCGAAGCAGTAGGTCGGCAGCAGCGCCAGGAACAGAAGCAGCAGGAAGCGCGTGTCGCGGAGCACGACCGCATAGCCGCTCCTGACGGTCGGCGCCACAGCAGCGGGAGCCTGCCCGTCGGCGAGTGCGGCGGGCTCCGCGTCATGGGACGACTCCGGAGCGGTCGACCGACCAGTACGCGGCCGCGTCTCCTTGAACATGGTCACCACGATGACGGCGAAGAGGGCGCAGATGCCGCAGCCGATGAAGAAGGACAGCCGCAAGGACCCGCCGGTGGCCAGCAGTCCGGCGGCGAGCAGTGGGCCGAGCGCCGCGCCGGCGTTCACCGCCGTGCGGGTGATGCTGTACGCCTCGGCGCGTCGCTCGATAGGCACCAGGTCGGCGGTCATGGCGTTGCTGGCCGTGAGGAAGGCCGACCAGCCGAACGCTGCCTCGATGCCGAACACGACGACGATAAGCCACAGGGACGGCGCCAGGATGATGCCCAGGTAGAGCGTCATCGTGGCCAAGATGCCTACGACGATCATTGGTCGGCGGCCGATCCGGTCGGTGAGGAGGCCGGTCGGGATCTGGAAGGGCACGCCCACGAACGACATCACGCCGATGATGAGGCCGATGGTGCTCATGGAGATGCCCATGTGCCCGTTGAGGTAGAGCGTCTCGAACGGGAAGCACATGTCGATGCCCACGAGGAAGACGAAGGTGCCCCCTGCGAGCAGCCAGAACTGACGCGGCAGACCGTGGAGCTCGCGCCGTACTCGGGCGATTGTCGGAGCGACCATCGACAGATCCCTGGGGGAGTGGACAGTGCGTCTATGCTGGCCCGGCCGCCGACGCGCCGTCGCGGCATCGTGCGCCACTCGATGCTACCGGAGCGGTGGGGCAGAGAGCGAGCCGTCTCTGCAGCCTAGGTCCTCCGCGTGCAGCTCTCAGGACGGTGGCGCCAGAGGCATGCGACAGGTAGCCTCACGGCTCGAGACACACTGCCCCCGCTCTGTCGACGTGGGCGCGAGGAGGACTGTCATGGTCGCCGTGTCGGGCACTCGGTCACGCGGATACGGCATGGTCGCGTTCTCGTACGTGGTCATGGGCGCCATAGGGGCGTTGGTCACGTGGGCGGACGCTCCAGAGAGCATGCTTATCGTGCTGCGCATGAGTATCGCGGGTGCTGTACTGGCGGTGGTGTGGGCGCGACGCTCGCTGTGGCGCGAGATCCGCGTGCCCGGCGTGCTGAAGCTCTTGCTGCTCATGGGCGTGTTCGATGCCAGTACGCTCATGCTTTTCTTCATCAGCATGCGGCTCACCAACGTGGCCATCGGCATGTTCCTTCTGTTCCTCTCGCCGATCTGGGTGGCGCTGTTGGCGCCGCTCACGGTGCACGAGCCCACGGATCGCGTCGTGTTCCCGGCCTTGGGGATCGCTATGGGTGGGCTGGCCTTCATCCTCGTGCCGCCGCTGCTGGGCCAGCAGCTGCGGCTCTCCGTCTGGGGTATCGTGGCGGGCCTGCTCTCGGGCATGCTGCTGGCGGTCTTCATGCTCCTGGTGAGCATGCTGCGCTCACGAGGCCTGCGCAGCACCAGCCTCGTCATCTGTGAGTCCGTCATCGATGCGGCGCTGCTGCTGCCGCTTGCCGTCTACCAGACCTTCGTGGTCGGTCAGGGGCTCACTCAGCGTGACCTCGTCTCGGGCCTCATCCTGGGTGTCGTCTGTACCGCCTTCACCTACGTCCTCTGGACGGAGGGTGTGGGCATGATCCCAGTGCAGCACGTGCCCATACTCGGCTACCTGGAGCCACTGGCTGCGCCGTTCTACGAGATCGGAAGAGCGTCGTGTAGGGAAAGAGTGTAGGAGAGGGTGTATATCTCGG
>CAYMTC010000001.1:24821-27980 GCA_964393265.1 uncultured Thermoleophilia bacterium | reverse complement strand
GTCACGGACCGCCTCGTCGAGGTCGCACGAGTCCTGGGAGCCTGAGCTATGGTCGATACGCAAGGGACGGAACTCAGGGTAGTGTGGGGCATCACCGGCTCCGGCGACTTGCTGGCTGAGAGCATCGCGGCCATGGAGGCGGTCACTGCCGAGGGTGGCCTTCGCATCACCGCCGTGCTGTCGAAGGCCGCCGTCAACGTGCTGCGCTGGTACGAGGTCTGGGACAGGGTGGCCGGGGTCTGCAAAGCCGTGCTTGTCGAGCAAGATGCAAACACGCCGTTCATCGCCGGCAAGTTGCAGACCGGACGTTACGACTGCCTCTTGGTGGCTCCCGCCACGGCGAACTCGGTGGCCAAGATAGCGCACGGCATCGCGGACACGATCATCACCGACGCCGTGGCCCAGGCTGCCAAGGCGCGGCTGCCTGTGTACGTCTTACCGGTGGACCAGCGCGAGGGCACCACGGTCACCCGAGGCCCACGTGGCGAGAGGGTGGAGCTGACCATCCGCGCGGTCGACGTGAGGAACGCCGAGCTCATGGCCGCCATGGACGGCATCTGCTCGCTCGCCGGACCCAGCGAGATCGGGCCCGTGCTGCGCGAGCACCTACGAAGCAAGGCTGAGCGATCATGAAGGGTAGCGTGACAGCTGGCGGCTGGCTGCACCTGGGCTTCACCAACCTCTGCGACGACATAGGCAGATGGTGCGGGAGCATCGGCGTGGCGATAGACAGACCTCGCACCATCGTCACGGTGGCCGAGAGGGACGAGGCAGGCGTCGACGGTGACGAGTCAGAGCAGGTGCGTGCGTGCGTGCGCAGATTCGCCGATCACTACGGCGTCGATCCGCGCGTCTCGATCACCGTGCGGGAGCGCATTCCCCAGCACGCTGGGCTAGGTTCGGGCACGCAGCTGGCGCTGGCCATAGGGCTGGGGCTGGCGCGCGTCTGCGGCGTCGACGCCAGCGTGTGGGACATCGCGATGGCCATGGGGCGCTGCCGTCGCTCGGCCATAGGCACGGCCGCGTTCCAGGCCGGGGGGTTGGTCATCGACGCCGGCCGTCGTAAGGACGACCGCGGCGACCGCGGTCTGCCTACCGTCGTCTGGCGCCGCGACTTCCCGGCGGACTGGCGCTTCGTGATGGTGGTGCCTACAGCTCTGCACGGCCTCAGCGGTCCCGGCGAGGAGCGTGTCTTCGACACGCTGGCCCCGTCGGTGCGTGTGTCAGAAGAGGTCTGCCGCGTCACACTGCTTCGCCTCATGCCCTCCCTCATAGAGCAGGACATCGACGAGTTCGGCCGGGCACTCACCGCGATAGACCGCAAGACGGGCGAGTACTTCGCGGCGCTGCAAGGTGGCACGTACGGCGCCAGCGAGACGGCCGAGACGATCGCGGCCGTCCTGCAGGCTGGGGTGCGGGGTGCAGGCCAGAGCTCCTGGGGTCCTGCCGTCTACGGCCTCACGCACGAGGACGAGGTGCAGCAGGTGCAGCAGCGAGTGCGTGCGCTGCTAGCGGAGAAGGAGATAGAGGCCTCGGTGTTCGTGAGTCATGGACGCAACACCGAGGCGCGGGTCGACGTGGAGCACGACCGCCTATGACTCGAGGTCCACATGCCGCATGAGTCGCGCCATGGCCTCGTGGTACTGGGAGGCGGGAGCCACCTTGCTCACCACGCGCAGGTTCTCGCTGAGTCTGGCCACAGTACCCGGCCGATCGAGGCGAGTGGCCAAGACCAAGCTCTCGAGCAGCAGGTGCTCGGCGCGGTTCACAAGGCGCGGAGTGCGACGTTGCGACACGTGGACCACGTCGGCGACGATACGCACACGATCGGTCTCCTCATGGGTGTCTCTCAGTACCACCTCGGCGGCGGCCGGCGCGTCCTTGAGCCGCGGTGTGGCCAAGGCGTGCCCTGGCTCCAACTCGAGCTCGTCTGGCGCCATGAGCGCCTGCGCCAAGATGAGGACGTCGTCCGGGAAGTTGACCACGAGTTCTCGTCGCTCAAGCGTGTTGTGCAGCGTCAGAGAGCCGCGGTACATGTGGATCTCGAGTGTGTGCGGGGCGTTGGTCCAGACCCCCATGGGTGCCGCGTGAGGCGAGTGGGTCGACAGCGTGGTGACCACCGTCTCGTAGATCCAGCCCGGCTTCATGCCGAGAGCGCGCAGATCTGTCAAAGGCCATCCTCTGCTCGGGCACACGCCGCCCAGGACTGGCGTGTCTCGGGACAACGAAGGAGACAGCGGAGTATACCCCGGCGATCGCCGCGGGTGCACGTGAACGGAACACCTACGGACGGCTCAAGGAGCCAAGGGAGGTAAGAGTCGCATGAAGAAGATCCTCATTCAGCTCGACGGTGATCGCACGCCCAGCGTGTTCGATGCGATCACGGCCTACGATGCTGGGGCGGATGCTCTGCTCCAGTACGGCTCCGTGGAGCCGAGCGAAGTGCGCAACCTGGTCTACGGCGCCATGTTCACCCGCGGCGGCGACGCTCTGAAGAACTCGGCCGTGTTCATCGGCGGCAGCGACGTCAAGAAGGGCGAGGCCATGATGAAGGAGGCCCGCGACTCGTTCTTCGGGCCGGTCAGTGTCTCGGTCATGCTCGACGCCAACGGCTGCAACACCACTTCTGCCGCCGCCGCTGTGAAGCTTCTCTCCGTGACCGACCTGGTCGGCAAGAAGGTCGTGGTCCTCGGCGGCACGGGCCCCGTCGGGCTCCGGGCGGCCGCGCTGCTTGCCAAGGAAGGCGCGCACGTCACCGTCGCCGAGACGATGCCCACCGACACGATGAAGAGGGCCGAGGCCGCCGCTGCTACCGTCGAGGCTCGCTTCTGTCTGCAGGTCAAGCCGGCGGCTGCGGCCGACGTCGAGGCCACGGCTAGCGTGCTCGAGGGAGCGGAAGCCGTGCTCTGCACTGGCGCCGCGGGGTTGCAGCTGATCCCGGAGTCCCTCTGGAAGGACCATCCCACACTCCGGGTCCTCGCCGACGTGAACGCAGTGCCGCCGGCGGGCATCGAGGGTGTCAAGCCCACGTGGAATGGCAAGGAGATCGACGGCCGTACGTTCTTCGGCTCCCTCGGCATCGGTGACCTCAAGATGAAGGTGCACCGCCGCTCCGTCGCCCGTCTCTTCGAGCAGAACGACCTTGCCCTCGAGGCGGAG
>CAYMTC010000001.1:0-24811 GCA_964393265.1 uncultured Thermoleophilia bacterium | reverse complement strand
CTTCGAGCTGGCGAAGGAGCTTGCACAGTAGACCGCGTCCTTCTCATCGGCGTCAGCACGCGGATGATCGCCGAGTCGGCGGCGGCAGGCGGGGTACGTGCCGCCGCCGCCGACTTCTTCGGCGACCGTGATCAGGAACGCGTGGCAGAGAGCTACGCGCTGCCTCGAGACCTTGCGTTGCCCATGACAGCCGACGGGTTGGTCGAGGCAGCGCTGCGCATCCCTGCTGACGCAGTCGTCTACGGCGCCAATCTTGAGAACCATCCGCAAGCCGTGCGGCGACTTGCCCAGCACCGCAGGGTGCGGGGCAACGCCGCGGCGACGCTCGAACAGGTGCGCGATCAGCGTGTCCTGCGGCGCTTCTGCGGCGAGGTGGGGATCGCCTACCCGCCCACCCTCCTCTCGGGCGAGGAGTCGCAGGCCGCTGACGGACGTGTCTGGCTGCGCAAGCGGATCCGCAGTGGCGGCGGCCACGGAGTACGACCGTGGCGTGGGGAGCCCATCGACGGCGACCACTTCTTGCAGGCGCGTATAGAGGGCGTGGCGGCCTCCGCGGCCTTTGTCGCCGACGGACGCGACTGCGTGCTGCTTGGCCTCACGGAACAGCTCCTGGGCCGGCACGATCTGGGCGCGAGCGGCTTCGCGTGGTGTGGCAATGTCTTGCCGCTCGCGCTGGGTCCCACGCCGACCGTGGCCGCCGCTGGCGACGCACTCTACGAGCGCGTGGCACACATGGCACAGCTCCTTACCGCGCGGTTCGGGCTGGTGGGGCTCAACGGTCTCGACCTGGTCGTCACGCCGCTGTCGGATGGCGACGTCGAGGCTCACCTGGTCGAGGTCAACCCTCGGCCTTCAGCCTCCCTGGAGCTCATAGAACGCGCCTACGGGGTGAACGTCTTCAAGCTCCACCTGGAGGCGCTGGAGGGCAGGCTTCCCGAGGCGGTTCCGGCCTGGCCAGCGGCTGGCTGTCACGCTAAGGGTGTCGTCTTTGCGCGACGGGTGAGTGCCGCGCCGGACACGGACCACTGGCTGCTCCGTGGCCTGCGTGACGTACCGCGGCCGGCGCAGATCTTCAAGCCCGGCCATCCCGTCTGCACGGTCCTCGCCCATGGCGACGGCCGCGCGGCATGTATGCGCGACCTCTTTGACCAGGTGGCGGCTGTCTACGCCGAGATCGAGCAGCGAGAGGAGGTGGCTCGTGAGCCATCGGCTCAGGCCGGTCGCCGGGCGCGGTCGTGAGCAGCGTGTCGACCTGGACAGCGGCCGTGAGCACGGTCTGGCCTCGGCCACAGGTGGCACCGTAGCCGGGTCGCCGATCACGGAGTGCGCGCACTCCAAGATGGGCTACACTACCCTGGTGGAAGCCGCCAAAGTGGCGGAGGCTGTCAATGCGGACGCCAAGATCTCGGTCTCTGTCGACCAGAGCGACGCCGGGTCAAAGGCCCCCACGCCTTCGCACGGCTTCCCCCGATACAGCCGGTGCTGTACGACGCGGGACGGGTGGATGAACAGCGGCGTGGCCATCGAGTCAGGCAGAGATATCGTACCCACCGAGTCCCGGCAGTCCGACTTAGCGAAAGCCGTGATACGGCGCACTGACATGGATCTGTTGTTCGGCAGCTGCGCGGTCGCTTACGGTCACCTCGTGTGTACCGAGGCCCTCGCGAGCACAGGCAAGTAGGCGGGCGATGGAACAGAGCACTCCGCAGATGACTCTCAGAGACACACAGAATGCGCGGCCGGCTGTGCCGGTGGCACTGAGCCGCGCGGGCGTCACCGATCTACGTCGCATCATCTCGATCAATGCCGGCAACAAGCCTCAGCTCTTCTACGCCAGCATCGATCTCTTCGCTGATCTCAGTCCCGAGTATGCCGGTGTCCACATGTCGCGTTTCAGCGAGGTGGTGGAAGGGCTTGCCGAGGGTTTCACGCGCAGGCCGTTCCCCGACATCGAGTCGCTGGCCAGCCGCATGGCAGAGCAGATCGTGGCTACGCAGGCGGCGTATCGCGCCGAGGTACGGATCAAGACCCAATCCCCTCTGGTGCGCCGCACTCCCGTGACGGATCGTCCCACCGAGCAGCTCTACACGCTCGTCGGCATCGCTGCCGCCACTCCCCATGCCACACGGCTGGTGGTCGGTGTCGAGGTCAACGGGCTCACGGTGTGTCCTTGCGCTCAGGACATGGTACGGGCGCAGTCCCGCGAGCAGCTGCTGCAAGAGGGGTTCACAGAGGACCAGATCAGCTGCATCCTCAGTGTCGTGCCTGTGGCCTCGCATAACCAGCGAGGACGCGGCACGTTGCTAGTGGGCTCGCGCGAGTCGCTCCGCGCCGAGGACCTCGTCAAGCTCGTCGAGCAGTCGATGAGCTCGGAGATCTACGAGCTGCTCAAGCGTCCGGACGAGCTCTACGTGGTGGACAAGGCGCACCGCAATCCGCGCTTCGTCGAGGACGCTGTGCGCGAGATGCTGCGCCTTGCCGTGGCTGCCTACCCCAACCTCCCTGACGAAGACTTCATCATCGCTCGTCAGGAGAACTTCGAAGGCATCCACGACCACAACGCCTTCGCCGAGCGCTACGGCACCCTCGGCGACATCCGTCACGAGCTCGCCGGCGGGGCGCCGGTAGAGCGGCACATCACGCTGGAAGAGTGGCTGGCCCCTTGAGCCAAAGCGACGAGGCAGTGCCAAAGACGCTCTTCGTCACCGGCCGGCTGGCTGCTGCGGCGCTCCAGCTCACGCTCGAACGCCTGGCCCCGGACTTCCCATACGAGACAGCCGTCCTCAATGGCTCGGTCGCTGCGCTCATGCGCACGGAGTGGATAGCGCGGCGTCTGCACGACGCGCGCGGCTGCGAGCTGGTCGTGATCCCGGGTCTCTGTCGTGGCGATCTGTCCGTCATCGAGCGACAGGTCGGCGTCCCCGTGGTACGCGGTCCAAAGGACCTCCGCGACCTGCCGCGGTTCTACGGCCAGGAGCCCCAGCTCCACGGCTACGGCGCGTACAAGATCAAGCTGCTTGCCGAGATCGTCGAGGCGTGGCACCTGTCTCTCGAAAGCATCCTCGCGGAGGCCGAGCGCTACCGCGCGCAGGGCGCCGACATCATCGACCTCGGATGTCCGCCTATGGAGCCGTTCGTGGGCGTCGGAGACGCGGTCGCGGCACTCAAGGAGCGCGGCTTCGTCGTCAGTATCGACACGTTCCATAGTGACACGATCAGGGAGGCGGACGACGCCGGGGTAGACCTCGTGTTGAGCGTCAACTCCGAGAACATCGATGTCGTTCCCCACCTGCACTGCAAGGTCGTGGTGGTCCCGGACTTCGGTGAGGGCGTCGACTCGCTCGAGCGGAACGTGCAGACGGTGGCGGAGCTTGGTGCGCCCTACGTCCTCGATCCCATCCTCGATCCGCTGGGCATGGGCTTCACCGAGTCGGTGGTCCGTTTCCAGGAGGTGCGTCGCCGGTACCCTACGGCGGAGATGCTCATGGGCGTGGGCAACCTCACCGAGCTCCTCGACGCCGACAGCCATGGCGTGAACGCTGTCATCGCCGGCGTGTTCACCGAGCTGCAGATCGACTACGTCCTTACGACCGAGGTGATCAGCTGGTGTCGCGGCGCCGTACGGGAACTCGACGTCGCGCGCAGGCTCATGTACTACGCGCGCACCAACAGCGTCCTGCCCAAGTCCATCGATGACCGCCTGATAGCGCTCAAGGATGTGCCGTTTCGTCCGTACACGGAGGTCGAACTCCGCGACATGCAGAGCAGGGTACGGGACCGGCACTACCGCATCTTCGCCGACGCGCAGCGTGTGTACGTGTTCAATCGTGACACATTCGTCAGTGGTACAGACCCCCAGCGTCTCTTCGAGCAGCTGGAGATCTCCGACCCAGGGCACGCGTTCTACATGGGGCGCGAACTGGAGCGGGCCGCGCTTGCCGTCCTTCTTGGCAAGAGGTACACGCAAGAGTCGGGTCTCCGTTGGGGGTACCTTGACGATGCGCCACGAGAAGTATCGAGTAGTGCCGCGGACACAGACCCTGCTCAGGCAGCCAAAGCGGGCGGCGTGACGGCGTACGACGGCACAGTCTCTGGGAAAGGAGCCGGGACCTGATGAAGATCGACGGTGTGGAGATCGTAGACACCTTTGCGGAAGCCTTTGGCATGTGGGGTGCCCGGCTCGTGGTCACAGCAGACACTCTCTCGTGGGCTCAGACCGCGGCGGCCTCGGCGACTGGCTTTGCCACGTCCATCATCGGCTGCGGCTGCGAGGCCGGTGTCAACACGCTGCCCCCCGACGAGGCGACGCCAGACGGCAGGCCGGGCGTGGCCGTCCTCATCTTCACCACCTCTCGCAAGAGCATGGAGCAGCAGCTGCTGGCGCGCATCGGGCAGAGCATCATGACCTCGGCCACGTCGGCCTGCTACAACGGTCTGCAGGCCGACGAGCGTCTCAAGGTCGGCGGCAAGCTCCGGTACTTCGGCGACGGCTTCCAGCGCAGCAAGCTGGTCGACGGCAGGCGCCTGTGGCGCGTGCCGGTGATGGACGGGGAGTTCGTCATCGACGAGAGCTTCGGGGTGTGTAAGGCAGTGGGCGGCGGCAACTTCTTCATCATGGCCACCGGGATCGCTGAGGCTCTGGGCGCTGCCGAGGCGGCTGTGGAGGCCATGCGCAGTGTCCCAGGCGTCATCATGCCCTTCCCGGGAGGCGTCGTGCGCAGCGGGAGTAAGGTCTCGTCGATGTACAAGGGTCAGCACGTGTCCAGCAACACGTTCTACTGCCCCACGCTCAAGGGGCAGGTGGACTCGCCGCTCGGCCCCGATGAGAACGCCGTGCTCGAGATCGTGGTCGACGGCCTCACCGAGGATGCGGTCGGAGATGCCATGCGCGTGGGCATGAGAGCCGCATGTCGCCCCGGAGTCACCCGCATCTCGGCGGGCAACTACGGCGGGGAGCTGGGGCAGTACCAGTTCCCGCTCCACGCGCTGCTCAGCTAGCGAGCGAGGCGCAGGGTGTGCTGGCCACGCGTGCGCGGTGATGTGCGCGCCATCAACGCGTCGCTGGCGGCCCTGTCACCATGTCACCGGTCTGGCGGTGCGCACGTCAATGGCCTCCAGCCATCGTGCGCCGCTTCGTGCCGGCACTGAGCCGACCTGGAATGCGACGGCCTGGCGGAGGGTCCTTAGGGCGACCTCGAGTGCTCTGCGGACGACCGCGGCACAGGCCGCAGAGGGGAGATGCTTGTCCGTGATCAGTCTGAATGATCGAGCAGCCGTCATCGTCGACCGCATGGTCGAGGATGCAGAAGCCTTGGCTCTACAAGTGCACCAGCTCGCCAGCGGCGCCACGGTCGTGGACGCCGGCGTCGAGGTGCCGGGCTCACTGGAAGCGGGCCGTCTGTTCGCGGAGGTGTGCCTCGGCGGCCTGGGTGACGTCCGGCTGTGCGAGGTCCGACTCGACGCGCTGGTGCTACCGGGTGTCGAGGTGGACGTACGACAGCCTGTACTGGCGTGCATGGCGTCGCAGTACGCGGGCTGGGCCATCGACGTCCCGCGCAGTGAGTCGACGCCGGGCTACTTCGCCATGGGCTCGGGGCCGGCCCGCGCTCTGTACTGTGGCGAGCAGCTCTTCGAGGACCTGGGATACAAGGACACGGCCTCGCGAGCGGTGCTCACGCTCGAGTCGCGGCAGCTGCCCACCGACGAGGCGGTCGCCTGGGTGGCTAAGAAGTGCGGCGTGCCGGCGGGCTCACTGCTGCTGCTGGTGGCTCCCACAGCAAGCCTCGTGGGGTCGGTACAGATCGCCGCGCGCATCGTGGAGACAGGTCTGCACAAGATGCACGAGGTAGGCTTTGACATCGGCACAGTGCGCTCCGGCTTCGGGGTGTGTCCCATGGCGCCTGTGGCGCGCGACGACCTGTCGGCGATAGGACGCACCAACGACGCCGTCCTCTACGGCGGGCGCTCCTGGTACACGGTGCAGGCCGAGGACGACGCGATCGCGTCGGTCATCGACCGGCTGCCTGCAGCGGCGTCCCGCGACCATGGTGTGCCCTTCAAAGAGCTGTTCGAACGTTACGGTGGCGACTTCTACAAGATCGACCCCCTGCTGTTCAGCCCGGCGGAGGTCTTCCTCACCAGTAGTCTCAGCGGCCGTACGGTCCAGGCGGGCGTCGTTGACGCGGATCTCCTCGAGCGTTCTCTGCTCAGTTGAAAGCCGCGATCCTCGGACAGAACGGCGGCTGGCACACTGAGAGCCTGCTCGGGGCGCTCCGCGCCCAAGGCATAGCCACCGAGGTCGTACCAGTCACACGCCTTGTCGCACGGGCCGGCGACACGCCGAGCCTGCACGCCGACGGCGTGTCGCTCGACGGGATGGACGTGGTGTTCGTACGGGCCATCCCCACAGGGTCCCTAGAGCAGGTCATCTTCCGCATGGACGCGCTACGGGAGCTCGAGCGCAACGGCACGCCGGTGATCAACTCGGCCAGGTCCATCGAGTGCGGCGTTGACAAGTACTACACGACAGCTCTGCTGGCCGCCGAGGGCCTTCCCACACCGCCAGTGGTGGTCGTCGAGCGCTTCGAAGACGCTCTGGCAGCGTTCGAGGAGCTCGGTGGCGACGTCGTGCTCAAGCCCCTCTTCGGCTCCGAGGGCAAGGGAATGGTCCGCGTCTCGGACCCGGACTCCGCGTATCGCGCCTTCCGGGCCCTGGAGTTGGGACGGTACGTGTACTACTTGCAGGCGTTCGTCCCCCATCGGGACGAGGACATCCGCGTGTTCGTCATCGGTCCGCGCGTCGTCGGCGCCATGATACGGCGCGGCACCAGCTGGAAGACCAATGCAGCGCAAGGGGCGCGCAGCATCCCGCTCGATCCGGACGACCACCTCTGCGACCTCAGCCTGCGGGCGGCCCGTACGGTGGGCGCCGAGTACGCCGGCGTGGACATCCTTCCTGGCGAGGACGACGTCTACCGTGTCCTGGAGGTGAACTCCATACCGGGCTGGCGAGCTCTCAAGGGCGCCACGGGCATCGATGCTGCGGAGGAGCTGGTCCAGTACGTCGTGGATGTGTACGGATGAGGCCACTGCAGGGGCAAGAGATCGCGCTCGCGGTGCAGCTCTCCTGTCAGTTCGAGGTCATGGCGCACAAGCCTGGCAACGTGTCACCTCGCGCGCGGTTCGCCGACGTCGGTGTCCTGGACTTCCTGACGAGCGCGGCGGCTATCGGGCCTCCCTTCGCCGCCGCCGGCGAGCGCGGCGTGGGCCAGACCATCCGAGAAGCCGTGGCTGCCACCCGTCAGGTGTCTGCCACGAACACCAACCTTGGCATCGTGCTGCTCCTGGCCCCGCTGGCCAAAGCCGCAGCCATGGACGCTTCTCAGCACGGCCTACGTGACGCACTGCGTGGCGTGCTGGCTGGTCTGTCGGTGGAGGATGCCCGCAGCGCCTATGCGGCCATCGCGATGGCGCAGCCCGGCGGGTTGGGTCGGGTCCAGGAGCACGACGTCGCTGGCGCGCAAGTGGACGTGAGCTTGCTCGAGGCCATGCGCAGTGCACGGGATAGGGACAGCATCGCTCGTGAGTACCTCACCGACTACCAGATCACGTTCCAGTGCGGAGCCCAGGCCCTGTCGCACTCGTGGCAGCGCGGCGACTCACTGTCGGTGGCCATCACGACGGCGTTCCTGCAGATCCTCTCTGAGGTGCCCGACACCCTCATCGCGCGCAAGCTGGGGGAACGTGAAGCTGCGCACGTCTCGCGGCGTGCCTGCGAAGTGCTCGACGCAGGCGGCCTGCACACCGAGCTGGGCCGCCGAGAAGTGCAGCGTCTTGACGACGAGCTACGGGACGATGCACACCGGCTCAACCCTGGCACCACGGCCGACTTGATCGCCGCGTCGCTGTTCGTCTTTCTCACAGAGGGGGGCATGCTGGCCGATGTGCCAGAGCTCACGACGCGTTGGTGAACTCTGGGGTGCCCCGTGCTGTGCGCTCGATGTCGCCGCGCGTGATCCAGCCCTCGTGCAGCGCGGTGGCGACCAGCACGGCATCCACCCCTGCCGCGGCCAGCTCAGCCAAGTGAGCGGGCGTGCGCACGCCGCCGCCTGCCACCAGGCGCAGCTGAGGGTAGGCCGACCGTACCGCACGAAGGTCGTCGCGGGCCGGCCCTGTGCCTGTGCCCACGCGGTCGAGGTGCAGGACCAGGGCCTGGCCGAGCGACGCCGCGTCGAGCAGCCGCAGCACGTCCAAGGGCGACCTCCCGCGCAGTGCGTCACAGCGACTCAGCACACCGTGAGTGGTGGTGTCCACACTCAGCAGCACTCTCTCGTGGCCAAGACGCTCGCGGATGTGCTGCAACGAGGCCACGTCCGGCAGTGTCTCGGTGCCCACTACCACGCAGGTGGCTCCGGAGTCGAGCACCTGTCTGGCCGCCTCCGTCTGGCCGCTGCCGGCATCCACCAGCAAGTCAGCGCTGAGCGAGTCTCTCAGTCGCTGCAGCACGGCGCAGTGGTCGCCTCGCCGGCTGATCGCGTCGAGGTCGGCGACGTACAGCCGCTTGGTGCCGGTCACCGACAGGAGCGCCGTCGCGACGTCGAGTGGGTCGGCTCCGTCCAACAAGTGACTCACCACAGGCCGATAGCCTTGGCGCTCACCGCGGTGGCCGTGGACGACGGCCCCGTTCATGAGGTCTAGGACTGGGATGCACTCCATGCGTCTCTCTCCGTCGGCTCTGCTGGTACACGAGTACGTCGTGGGCGGCGGCTGGCCAGAGCCGGAGCTGCCGCAGCCGCTAGGCGGGGAGGCCCTCGCGCTGCTGAGCGCAGTGGTAGAGGACCTCCGCGCGTGGGGCGGGCTGCCAATCGTCACGACCTGTGACCGACGGCTGCCCCTGGGAGCTGTGCAAGCCGACCGCGTGGTGCCGCTCTCGCCCCAAGTCTATCCGGGAGGCCTGATCGACGTCGCCCGTTCCTGCGGCGCTGCGCTCCTGATAGCGCCTGAGGGAGGGAGAGTCCTTGAGTGCGTCACCCGCGATCTGGCTGCGGCGGGTGTCCACGTGCTGGGCAGTGCCCCGGGAGCTGTGGCTCGTGCTGCCGACAAGTGGCAGTTGTACGGTCTTCTGCATGCCGCAGGCCTGCCGGTACCTGCTACCCGACTGGTGGCGCCGCCCAAGGTGCTCGCGGTCGCTCAGGAGATCGCCTATCCAGTCATCGTGAAACCGCGCTCCGGCGCCGGGTGTGAGCGCGTGTGTCTCGTGCAAGACGCTGCGGAGTGGACCCGGGCGCTGCACGTCTGCGAGCCATCGCGGGAGGACCTGCTCGTCCAGGAGTACGTCGCGGGCACCGCGGCCAGCGTGTCGCTGCTGGTCGCCGATGGAGCAGCCTCGGTGTTGGGCATGAATGAGCAGCGCATGCACTTCGGGATCCCCTGCGAGTACACTGGCGGCGTCGCCGGCATTGCACACGAGCGGCGCGAAGAGGCGTTCTCACTTGCCCGGCAGGCGGTGTCTCTGCTTCCGGGGCTGCGTGGCTACGTAGGTGTCGACATGGTCGTCAGTGACTCTGGATGCCAGCTCATAGAGGTCAATCCACGGCTCACGACCTCCTACATCGGTCTTCGTGAGGCGTTGTCCATCGACCTCGGCGAGGCTCTCTGGCGCGCTTGTGTCGATGGGGTGCTGCCGCCTGACGCTTCGCCGCAGCACCCCGTCCCGTTCCAGAAGGCGGGTCCCTGGTGACAGCAGACACGCTCCATGTGGTGGGTTGGGACATAGGGGGGGTCAATACGAAGGCCGCTCACGTGGTGTGGACGGATGGGTCCGCCCAGGTCGTGCAGGTCGCCGTAGAGCCGTTCGAGATCTGGCGCGACCCGATACGGCTGGCCGCCGTGCTGCGCGACGTGGCTGAGCGCTTCGCGCTGGCCGATGCGTACGTCATGGCGTTGACGATGACCGCTGAGCTCTCGGACGCGTTCGCCTGCAAGCGAGACGGTGTGCTCACCGTGCTGGACGCGGTGCGGGAGGCATTCCCCGGCGCAGATGCGCGGGCGCTCAGCATCAACGGCGAGTTCGTCTCAAACGAGGTGGCGCGCGCGCGGCCGCTGGACTTGGCCGCGACCAACTGGCTGGCGTCGGCGCTGTATGTGGCGCAGTATCACCCCGACTGCCTGCTGGTGGATGTGGGCAGCACGACCACCGACATCATCCCCATCAGCGGTGGCCGAGTCCAGAACGAGGGCCGCGACGACACAGGCAGGCTCGGCTCTGGCGAGCTCCTCTACACCGGGGTGCTGCGCAGCGAACCACAGTCCCTCACCGATGTCGTGCCCGTGCGCGGACGCATGACACGCGTCGCGGCCGAGCACTTCGCTCTCATGGCCGACGTCTACCTCCTTCTCGGGAAGCTGAGTGCTGCTGACTACACCTGTCCCACGGCAGACGGGCGCGGCACCACACCTGGTGAGGCGGCTGGCCGCCTGGCCCGGCTGGTCTGTGCCGACCTTGAGATGCTCGCCGAGCCGGACGTCGTGCAGATGGCGCGGTACCTCATGGAGTGTCAGCTGCACCGCATCGGTGACGGCGTGCTCCAGGTCCTGTCCCGCCTGCCCGACGGCGCGAGCAGGTCTGTCGTCCCAGCCGGCGCAGGAGCCTTTCTGGCGGAGGAGGCCGCTCGGCGTCTGGACATGCGGACCGCCGCCGTCCTGAGCGAGCAGACGGCGCAGGCCGTGGCTCTTCCCGCAGCGGCCGTGGCGTGTCTGCTCGCCCAGGACCTGGGTGGACACGCATGATCGACATGGTGCTCAAGGTGGGGGGCAGCCTCGCCGCCGGCACGGGTCTTGGTGCGCTGTGCAGCGAGATGGGCCGATTGGGCGGTCAGCGGGGTCTGCTGCTGGTGCCGGGCGGCGGTGTGTACGCGGACACCGTGCGCTCCGCGCAGGCGCGCGACGGCTTCTCAGACGAGGCGGCTCACTGGATGGCCGTGGCGGCCATGGAGCAATTCGGTCTGGAGTTGGCAGACCTCGTCCGAGGTGCTGTGGTGCGCGAGTTGGCCTCTGCCGAGGAGGTCATCGAGAAGGGATGCGTGCCAGTCCTGCTGCCCGGCGACCTTCTGCGTCGCGAAGACCCGCTGCCGCACTCTTGGGACGTGACCTCGGACTCGATCGCAGCATGGGTGGCGGCGCTCGCCAGGTCGCGGCTGGTGCTGCTCAAGCACCCTAGCGCGCTGACGTCGTCCAGGGGCGGGGCTCTCACGTCGGCGCGCCTGGACGCAGATTCTGCGGTCGGTCTTGCGCGGCGGGGGGTCATCGACGCCTACCTTGCGCACCAGTTGCAGTCGCAGCCCGTGGACGCATGGATCGTCGCGGGCGCGCCATCGCACGAGCTTGTGGAGCTGGTACTGAGTGCGCGGGACGCCGAGCTCAGTGGCAGGCGCAGAGGTGCTTGAGATGGGCGACGGCCGCGCTGTCCACGGTGCCGTCCGCGCGGGTGCCGCGACAGGCGGCGCCGCGAAAGCCCACGACGTCGGGCTGCAGCTCGCAGATCGTCTGCATGTCGTCGGCATGCAGCGACCCAGCCAGGGCGCACAGCAGGCCGAGCTCGCGAGCGGCGGCGATGAACTGAGCTATCTGGGCGGTCGGCATGATGGAGAGGAGCGTACCGTCCTGTTTGCGGGCGGTGTCGATCATGCAGCCGTACGCACCCGCCTTGGAGGCGACCTGAGGGAGCTCGCTGGGAGGCAGCGAGCCTACGGAGCGAGCGTCGGCGTAAGCCGTGGCCATGACGCGGGCTGTGGGCGCCTTGTCATGCACGGCGCGGCACACCTCGCTGAGCAACACCTCTGCTTCAGCGCCGGTGCGCGTGCCCATGAGCCCCACCTTGACGTACTGCACGCCACAGTCCGCGGCGCCGGCGGCGGCCAGCGCGGCGGTCCCTGGCAGATTGGGCATGTCGCCGATGGCGGCGCTGACGGGGATGTGGGCCGGCGTGAGCTCGCGTGCGCGCCGAATGACGTGCGGCAGGCCCGCGCCCAGAGACCCTTCACGAGGCTGCTTGACGTCGATGATGTCGGCGCCGCCCGCGACAGCGGGCTCGATCTCATCCTCGCGGACCAGACTGATCAGCAACTGCATGGTAGCCGCCGTTGTCGTTATCTGACTCTTTCACCCAGCTTACATGTCTCTTCGACAAGGGCACAAACCTGTCACGGCCATGACTGAGGCAAGTGTCGATATGGCTATCGAGGGCTTCGCTCTCGAGACGGCGGACCAACTGGTCTTCACCGTGAAGGGCCACGTCCACCCTCCGCACCGCACCGTCGCCTACCTCCGGTACCTTCCCGACCCCTCAGGTGATCGTGTGCGCGGTGGTACACGCTTCCGCCGCGTGTACGGCTTCCGGGATCAAGAGGCCCTGCTCCGTCCGCACGGAGACCTGTACCTCGCGTACGACGCTGAGCTGGCTGCCACGGTCCAGTCCGTTCCTTGGGAGCGGGTGAGTCGCGTCCACGATCCGCGACTGCGGCTGGAAGGCCTCCTGCGTCACGGTCGTGCGGACCATCTCGAGAGGGCGACCCTCGGTCTCCTCACGACGATCGCGCGTGCTGCCCAGGTCCCGCTGTCGTGTCTGGGAGTCACCGGGTCCATCCTCGTGGGGCTGCACCACGACTCCTCGGACATCGACGTGGTGGTGTACGGCGACAAGCACTGCCGCACTGTCGCGGCGGCGCTGAGGAGACTGCTGGATGAGGATGATGGCCCCATCACACGTCCGCGACCCGAGCACCTGGGCGTCATCCATGAGGCGCACTCCTCCGAGACGCCTCTAGACGCCCGCGAGTTCGCCCGCCTCCAGGCTCGTAAGGTGAACGAGTGCCGGTACCAAGACCGTTCGGTGTTCGTGCGCTTCGTGAAGCTCCGGTCAGAGGCCGCAGCCGCGTTCGGCGCGGAGTCGGTAGAGAACCTGGGCCCGGCAGAGATCCGCGCCCGCGTGACCGACGCTGCCGATGCGTTGTTCACGCCGTGTCGCTACGGGATCGACTCGGTGTCGTTCCTGTCAGGCGAGCCCGTGGACCATGTGCGCGACATCGTCTCCTTCAGGGGGCGGTTCGCCGAACAGCTTCGGGATGGCGAGACCGCACTTGCCCGCGGTACGCTCGAACGAGTCGTACCGCGCGTGCCCAGCGACTCCGCGGACGCGCCGGCCCAGCGTACGCGCACGCCAGTCACGCCCGCGGACGCGCTCTCCCAGCGTACGGGCCTGGTGGCCACGCCAACGGACGTGCCGGTCCACGACACGGGCCCGTCTGCCCGGCCGGCGGGCGCGCCCGCTACGCCCTACTGCCGTTTGGTGGTAGGCGGCTCTGCGGGCGACTACCTCGCTGGCGCCCCGTCCAGCGCGGGCTAGACGGCGCCCGTTCGTAGGCCGGCCGAGCGCGGCCTGCTCAGCTGCGCCCTGAGAAGTGCTCGTGGGCCGTACGCACCGCTTGGGCTATGAGCTCGGCGCCCAGGTCCACGTCCTTCAGTGACAGGACCTCGACGGGCGAGTGCAGGTAGCGCGTGGCGATGCTGATCACACCTGACGGGATGCCGCTCCGCGTGAGGTGGATGGCGGTGGCGTCGGTGGTGCCGCCACTGCCCACGTCCAGCTGGTAGGGAACGGCAACGGTATCCGCGGCGCCGCGCAGCCAGCTCAAGACCGTGCGCGGCACGATGACGCCCCTGCCGTCCGCGTCGGCGACGGTGAGCACGGGGCCCTTGCCTACCTCCACGTGGCGCTGCTCCTTGGATACTTCGGGGTGGTCGCCTGGAATGGTGGTCTCACTGACGAGGGCTACGTCCGGGTCCAGGCCGAACGCGGAGGTGCGGGCGCCTTTGAGGCCCACCTCCTCCTGGACCGTGCCGACTGCATGCACGGTCGTGACGATGTCCTCGTCGCGGAGCCGCTGCAAGGCGGCCACCATCATGACGACGCCGGAGCGGTCATCGAGCGCCTTGCCGGTGACGAAGTCGTGGGCCATCTCGCGCAGGGACCGGTCCATGGTGACGGGGCTGCCGATCTCGACGCCGAGAGTGGCTGCGTCGGCTGCGTCGGTGGCTCCGACATCGATGAACATGTCCTTGATCTTGATGGTGTTCTTGCGCTCTTCTGGGTCCATGATGTGTGGCGGTTTGGAGCCGATGACGCCCACTATGCGGCCTTGAGTACCGTGCACGATGACACGCTGGCCGAGGATGGTCTGGTCGAACCAGCCCCCGATGGGCACGAATCGCAGGAAGCCATGCTCATCGACGTACTTGACCATGGCGCCGATCTCATCCATGTGGGCCGCGATCATGAGGACTGGCGCGGGCTGCTTGCCGGCGCCTCCCCGGCCGCGCCGAGTGACGATCACGTTCCCCAGGACGTCGGTGCGCACCTCGTCGGCGACGGGGGCGCAGACGTCCTTCAGCGCCTGCGCGACGTCCTGTTCCGCTCCTGAGACTCCCTCCAGCTCAGAGAAGGTGCGCAGGAGTCCCTTGAGTTCCTTGAGTCGGCGGGTCTGCCGAGTCCCCTTGCGGGGTTCACTGGCTGATGACATCTGCTCTCCTCTCGATGGTGGGCGCTCGGGCGGGCGCTGCCGCTGTGGATACCGGCGGCATGCCTCGTCCCGCTACCGCTCCGTCCGCAGCTTGCGCAGCAGGAACACGATCACGCCGGGCAGCACTGACAGCAGCACGGCGCCGGCGAGGGCCACGGTGAGGTGGTCTCTGATCCAAGGGATGTTGCCGAACCAGTAGCCGGCGCCCAGGAACACCGTCACCCATCCCGCGCTGGCGACCGAGGCGTACGCCAACAAGTGCTTGAGCGGCATGCCGGCGATGCCCGCTACGAAGGGCGCCAGGGTGCGTACTACCGGAAGGAAGCGTGCGAAGACGATGGCTTGGCCACCGTGGCGCTCGTAGAACTCGTGCGCGCTGGCCAAGTGCTCTGGCTTCACGAACCGGCGCGGCCTCTCGAACAGCCGGTGGCCGACGAACCGTCCGATGAGGTAGTTGCTCACGTCGCCGAGTAAGGCGGCGGTGAACAGCAGCGGAGCCAGGACGACGATATCGAGTGCGTCGGTACCGGCGAGGGTGCCGGACGTGAGAAGCAGCGACTCCCCGGGGAGGAACGGCGTGATCACGAGGCCGGTCTCGGCAAAGATGACGGCGAAGATCGTGGGATACGCCCAGGCGCCTACTTGCTCGACGAAACCGCCGAGGTAGGTATCGAAGTGCACAAGTACGTCAATGAAGTGGTCGATGCCAGCCTCCTCGACTCACCACAGGCCCGGTATGAGAGCGCGTCGCTCAGCAGGGTACCCCGGGAACTGCTGACGGTACCATTCGTGGTTGGCGTGCGCGCGCGGCACCAGGTTGGCCGCGGTCCAGACGGCAAACGTCAGGCCTGGCAGCGACCACGTGGCGATCGCCCAGCCAGTCCACTGGACGATCTCGCCGAAGTAGTTGGGACAGGAGACCCAGCGGTACAGGCCTCCCTGGGGTATGCCGTATCCACCACCGCCGGACGGTGGACGAAGCCGCCGCAGCGTCGCATCTGAGGCACGGTTCACGACGAGACCGCCGAGGAACAGGAGCGTACCGGCCACGAAGCGCGGATCATCTAGCCAGGCGAGCCCATAGCCAGAGCCGTCGTGCGGTGAGAAGACCCACCACGCATTGAGCGAGACGTTGACGCTGTTGAACACCACGGCCATGCCCACGATGCTGAGGGGCATGCTCTTCCCGATGCTGCGCAGGGTGAACGGGTAGACGAACGCCCGGTACACGTAGTGGAGCTCCCACATGGCCACGAAGACCCAGGCCACGGGGTCGTCCCAGCGGCGGCAGAGGACGAACCAGGACGCGAAGATCAGCGCGGCCGGTGCTTCCATGAGGAGCCAGCCCAGATGCTCGGGCACGGTGGCTCCCCAGCCCTGCCGCGCGTGGCGTCCGTAGGGTGCCGTGACAAAGAAGAGCGCTACCAGGACGCCGACCGCGATCAGCAGCCACACGACGACGAACGTGATCATGAACGACTCGATGTGCAGCGTCCCTCCCAGGGTCGGCGACCGTGTGCTGCCATACTAGCCGACCGCGCGGCGCAGGAGTGCAGCTGGCTGCTCATGGGGTGACCTACCCCCAGGGTGAGAGCTGCGTCGCAAGAAAGATGCCACCGCGGTTGACCGCAGTCTCCTCCAGACGGGAGACGACGGGCGTTGGCAGCTCCTCTAAGCTCAGAGCGTCACGCTCAGAGCATCACGCTCAGATCGTCACGTGCGAGCAATGCGCGCCGGCGAGGACGCGTCCGGCGGCGTGTGGACATCAGCAGGAGGAGACTCGACATGAGCACTATGGCGGCACCGCAGGTCGAATTGACGGGTACGTCGGCGTTGGATGTGGGGCTGGTCTTCAAACAGGGCTGGCGCCTGTTCGTCAAGGATGTCGGCTCGCTGCTCATCGCTGCGCTTATCGCGGGTGTGCTCAGTGTCGTCACGCTGGGCATCCTGGCGGGGCCGATGTACGCGGGCCTCTACGGCATGGTCGTGGCACGCGTCCGCGACGGCAGACGCCCCGAGGTGGGCGACGTCTTCGCCGGGCTGGGCCGTTTCTGGGCGTATGTCGGCGCCGCGTTGGCGCTGGCGGTCCTGATCGGCCTAGCGTCGATCACGATCATCGGCGGGATCTTGCTGGCGACTATCTGGGTCTACGTCTTCCCACTCATGGTCGAACGCGACATGGGTCTGGGGGACGCCATGCGCGCAAGCAAGGACTTGGTCGTGGAGAAGGGCTTCTGGGAGCACTTGGCCCTCGTCCTCCTGCTCCTCGTCGTCAACTCAGTCATCGGTTGGCCGCTCGCGGTGGTGACCGTCCCACTGAGTATCGCTGTCATCGGTGTCGCCTACTTCGTGGCGGACGGCCGGGTGCAGTCGGTCGAGCAGGCCTGAGAACCGCGCTGGGGAGGGCGCCGCTGTCGCTGCCGGGCCGTCGTACGCGGCAGCGCTGCGAGCGCCCTCCCCGCGGCTCTGTGTGCGTGTCACGAGAGGGCTGTAGCGAGGCGAGGTCGGCGCCAGGCGTTTCGACACGCCGCTCTCGCGGTACAGACTGGACAGCTTGGCGGCGGCGACGGGTCCTCCTCCCCCGCCACCGTACAGTGCACTGCGCAGTGCTCTCTCGAAAGGAGCTTGGACATGGCGGGGATCAAGGGTACGCAGACCGAGAAGAACCTGCTCAAGGCGTTTGCGGGCGAGAGTCAGGCGCGCAACCGCTACACCTACTTCGCCAAGGAGGCGGCGAGGGAGGGCTACGAGCAGATCGCCGCCATCTTCCTCGAGACAGCCGAGCATGAGCTCCAGCATGCCAAGATGTTCTTCAGGCATCTGGAAGGAGGCATGGTCGAGATCACGGCGAGCTATCCGGCCGGCAAGATCGAGGGAACGGCGCAGCACCTGCTGGCAGCGGCTGAGGGCGAGCACGAGGAGTGGACAGACCTGTACCCCGGCTTCGCCGATGTGGCGGAGAAGGAGGGGTTCAAGGACGTGGCCAACACCTTCCGTCAGATAGCCAAGGCCGAGTCGTGGCACGAGAGACGCTACCGCAAGCTGCTCGAGAACCTCGAGCACGGGCTGGTCTTCGAGCGACCAGAGAAGCGCATGTGGATGTGCCGTAAGTGCGGGTACGTCCACGAGGGGCCCAAGGCGCTGAGCGTGTGTCCCGCCTGCAAGCACCCGCAGGCGTACCAGGAGCTGTACGCCGACAACTACTGATCCGGCCGGCCGACGCACGCGTGTCCCGCACTCCGGCCGTCATGAGAGCTGGCGCGCTTGAGGGTGCTGCCAGCCGCGCCAAGCTGGCGAGCATGTCCGAGAGCTGCTTCAGGGGGCGGCAGTGCACAGCCGTCCTGCTTGGTGAGTCTGCCTATCACCGGACGCGGCAGGGGTTGCCGCATGACTTGGTGGAGCTTCTCCCTGGTCATTGTGGCACGCCATTGGTAGCATGACATAGGTAAGAGAGCGTGCTGTGCCATGGGACAGCCATGGTGGGCCTCTTGGGGGGAGGGTGTCATGTCGGTCGGGCGTGCCATTGTGGCGCGGAGAACGATGCCGACGCCGATTCGATCGGCTGGGCCGCAGCCGGTGGTCCGTCATGCGCCGGCACGGCGTTCCAGACCAGCCGCAGCCGGCTTGACAGCGCTAGCAGCTGCTGCTCTGATGCTGGTGGGGCTCACGACGATGGCGCTGCCCGATACCGTAGATGCGGCGCCCGGACCGCTCACCCTTGACGCCGGCGATCACCACGTGCTGGCCATCGACCACGGTGGTCAGTTGCAGTCGTGGGGCAGCAACGACTGTGGGAAGCTCGGTCTGGGTATCGGCGATCGCTACGTTCCCTACCCCCAGTACGTCGATACGGCGCACAAGTGGGCGGCCGTTTCCGCAGGTTGGGGACACAGCCTCGCCATACGCCGCGACGGCAGTCTGTGGGCCTGGGGCGCCAACTACTACGGTCAGCTTGGTCTCGGGGACCGGGCCAACAGGAACAAGCCGACGCGCGTGGGCACCCGAAGCGACTGGGTGGCAGTGCTCGCTGGCTACCAGCACAGTCTGGCCTTGGCGGAGGACGGGTCGCTCTGGTCGTGGGGCCGCAACCATCGTGGACAGTTGGGGTACGGGAACAAGCTCGAGTCAGACTACCCCCGACAGGTGGGCGGCTCCACGAGCTGGCGGTCTCTCGGCCAAGGCGTGGCCGACCACAGCGTCGCCGTTCGCGCGGACGGCAGCCTGTGGGCATGGGGTGCGAACAGCTATGGGCAACTCGGAGTGGGGGATCGCAGAGACCGTCTTGTCCCCACACGTGTCGGCGCGGTCCCGTCATGGAACAAGGCCTGGGTCGAGGTCGCGCTGGGTTCATACCACACCCTCGCGGTGCGACGCGACGGCACCCTGTGGTCGTGGGGTGCCAACAGCAACGGACAGCTCGGCTTGGGCGACACGGCGCTGCGAGTCACGCCCAAGCGCGTCGGCAAGCTGACGACGTGGACCACCGTGGGCGCGGCGTGGCGGCACAGCGTGGCCACACGACGTGACGGCAGCCTGTGGGCGTGGGGTCGTAACCAGTGTGGTCAGCTGGGCATCGGCAGTACCGCTCAGCGCCGCGCGCCGCGCCGAGTGTCGTTGGCCAAGCGCTGGGTCGTCGCGAGTGCCGGCGGCTGGTACACAGTCGCCATGGAGCGTCTCGGCGGCGTGTACACGTGTGGTACCAACGAGTGGGGCCAGCTCGGCGTGAACCTTGCCAAGGGAGTCTGGCGCAGCACCTTCCAGGAGACGAACGTGGTCGCCGGCGACATGACTCCTCCGGTCACGACCGTGGTACTTGATCCGGCGCCGAACGCCAACGGGTGGAACGGACCCTCGCGGCTGAAGAACCCCGAGAACCCGAGCGCGAGGGCTCTGATCGTGGCGTTCCAGGCTAGGGACGAGCGCAACACCATCCAGGCTACGTACACGGTAAGCCCCCCAGCGACCTCGTGGCGACCGACTGGCCACATGTTCCTGGACGCGGAATGGTACCAGGGCATCAGCACGTACTACTACTACTCGGTCGACGTCGCCGGCAACGTGGAGCACGCCAGACGCATTAGCGTACGCATCGACACGCACCGGCCCGTGCCCAGTGCACTGGACAACGTCACGGTGCGAAGCGGCGCACGCGCGGCGCTCCGCTATCGCATCAACGACATAAGTCCCACCTGCAAGGTCCGCATCACCATCCGCGATGCTAAGGGCAAGGTAGTCGGACCGCGCACCACGATCGCCAAGGCCGCGTCTGACAAGAACCTCACCTGGCGCTTCGCCTGCACGCTTCCACGGGGCACCTACAAGTGGTACGTGGCTGCCACGGACCTGGCGGGCAACAAGCAGACGACGGCCAGCTGGAGGTACTTGCGAGTGAGGTGAGCCGGCGGACGCCGGCTCACTGCGTCCAGGTGTCAGGCGGCCCGCCGTTGCGTCTCTCGATGCGAGTCGCGAGAAGAGCTCGCATCCTCGCGCTGCGACGTCTCACGGAGGTAGCGCAGCAGCGTGCCGCGGTCCACCATGCCCACGAGGGCCCGTCCGTCTAGCACCGCGGCACGGTCGCTCTGCGCACCGGTCATCCTGCGCAGCGCCTCGGCAGCTGAGTCGTGGGGCGAGACGATCGGCATGTGCTCCGTAGTGGTCATGACGTCGGCTACAGCGCGGCGTGCCGGGCTCACGGAGCCCACGCCGTCCGGCAGCGGTCGCTCCAGATCGGTGAGGCAGACGACGCCGGCCAGGCCCTCGTCCGCTTGGCCCACCGGCAGGCAAGGGATCTCAGCGTCGGCCAGCCGTTCGCCGGCACGCCGCAGGCTGGTACCAGGCGCCACCCAGGTCGCCGGCGTCGTCATGACTCTGGTCACTGGGACGCCATCGAGGCGTTGCTGCACCAGCGTCTGTCGGTAGGAGCCTCGTGCGGTCTGCATGAGCATGAACCCGATGAAGCCGATCCAGAGGCCACCCAGCAAGCCAGTCCACAGGAAGCTGAACGCCGCGTAGGCGATGAATCCCGACCCTATGACCAGGGTGACCCGAGTGGCGATGCGCGTGGCCGCCAGGTAGTCCCTCTTCCAACTCCAGAGCGCCGCGCGGAAGACGCGCCCGCCGTCGAGAGGGAAGGCGGGGAGCAAGTTGAACGCGGCCAGCATGGCGTTGATGAGCCCCAGGTAGAGCAGGACAGCACGCACGACCTCCGGCCCACTGATCGTCTGCCCGATGCCCCAGAAGGCACCGCCCAGCACGAGGCTGGTGAGCGGTCCCACGCCTGCCATGACAGCCTCGCGGCCAGGGCTGGTCGCCTCGCGCTCCAGACTTGCCACGCCGCCCAAGAGGAACAGCGTGATACCTGCCACAGGAGTGCCCTGCCTACGGGCCACTACCGAGTGGGCTAACTCGTGGACCAACACGGATGCGAACAGCAGCAGGGCGGCCACGACAGCTACCATCCAGTAGGTGGCCTGACTCCAGTCGGCGTAGAGCGCCGGCAGCGTACCTGCTGCCAACGACCACACGACGAGAGCCAGGATGATGAACCACGACGGGTGGATGGAGATGTCGAAGCCAAGGATGCGCGCCACACGGATGCCGCCCGTCATGTCGTCACCTCCCTGACGAGCGCTCAGTCCATCTGCGGCCTGTCTGCCGAGGTCGCCGGTGTGCGCAATGATCGCCTCTCGCCGGGCACTCGTGCCGCAGAAGTCTGAGCGACAGAGTGGACTGTATCTGTCCACGTTCTTCCCAGGAGTATGGGCGGCCACACGTGGGCGCTCGCCCAGGGGTTGCCGCTAGGCGGCGCCACAGACTCAGGCGTCGAAAGCGCCCAATATCAGGTCAAGTGCGCGCGGCAACTGTCGCGGGTCCCAGTCTGCCATTCTGGCCAGGTACGGCGCCAACTCTGGCGATGGCGCGGTCACCTCTCCCGCTGGCGCCTCGGGTCGCGCTCCGCCGGTGACCTGACGCGTCCAGAGTGTGGCGAACCCGAAGCCCACCACACACGCGCCGATGATGTGGAGCAGCTCCGCCGCCTCGTCGGGTGACAGCCCGGCTTCGTTGAAGATGCGGGCCATGGTCAGTGTGCCGGCCCCCGCCGAGCCAGAGTACGTGCTGCCCTTTGCCAGGATCGGGATGGCGTTAGGATGCTCCTGCATCAGCGCATGTAGCCCCAGCCACATCGCGCGGATCTCATTCCGCCAGTCTCCCGGCGTCGCGTCGGCCGGTAGCGCCACCTTGGCCCGTGGCCCCTGAGCCCAAAGGCGTTCTGCCACGCCGGCGAGGATAGCCTCCTTGTTCGGCAACTGTCGGTACACGGTCACCGGCTCGACCCCGAGCTCTTTGGCGAGGCGCCGCATAGTGAGGGCCTCTAGACCCTCCTCGTCGATGAGACGCACCGCTGTGTCGATGACGCTCTCCGCGGTCACCGGCGCGTCTCGTCTCTTCGAGGTCTTATGTCCCATGCGACTCCCTTCGAGGAGAAGTGGCGCTTGACACGGTATGTAAACGTCGTTACGGTATCAGCATTACGGTCACTTAGTGACGGTAACGACGTTTCACGAACCACTCTAGCGAACGGCGCGGCCGGGCGCAAGGGATCAGCGAGGGAAAGCCTCCTGGGATCGTCCAGGTGGGCAGATGGAAGGAGACTGCATGAAGGCTCGCAAGACCGCTCTCATCGTCCTACAACTCGTGCTCCTGCTGAACGCCATCGGTGGAGCCTTCTACGGCCTCTCTGGAGCCGAGGGCGTGGATCCTAGCTGGCTCGCCGGCACGCCGTTCAAGAGCTATATCATCCCCAGCTTGATCCTGCTGGTAGCAGTCGGTGGCAGCATGGTGCTGGCCACAGCCGCCTGGCTCCTGCGTCTGCGTATCGCGCCGCGTCTTTCCGTGCTGGCGGGCTCGGTCCTGGTCGTGTGGATCATCGTGCAGGTCGCGATCATCGGCTACGTCAGCTGGATGCAGCCCACCTGCTTCATCGCCGGACTCATCATCGCTGCACTGGGTGCGTGGGCGACTGTGACAGAGTCCCGTGTCCGGGCGTGTGCCGAGACTGCCAAGGCTTGACGACGGTGAGGCCAAGGCTTGGACCTGGCCAAGCGAACGTCCAACGAAGGTGAGGCGAGCGGTCGGCGCTCGTGACGCCAAAGGCCGACGCTGGTGGGCTCATGGAGCGAGGGGGCGGTCCGTAGGACCGCCCCCTCGCTCTCAGTGTGTCTCTGGTCACCGTCGTGGGCTAGGCAAGAGCGGGCGTACACGTTGGGAGCCGCCCGCTGCCGGCCTCCGCGGCGACGTCGTGGTCACCGTGTGCGGGCGCGCAGATCCAGGTAGCCCTTGATGGCGGCCATCTGGCCGACGCCGTCCAGTCCGGCTTCGGCGAGCACCATGTCTCCCTGTCCGCTGCCCAGGAAGTGGCCCTTCTTGTACGGGTGCAGAGAGGCCTGGAGGCCGGCCTCGGAGCGGACCCACCGGTACAGCGTCGGGAGGGTGAAGCCGGTGATGCCCAGGGCTTCCTGGGCGCGCTCGGCAGGGAAGATCTGCGCCTGGCGCGTAGCCGGCAGCCTGTCGAAGAGCTCGGCACTGGCGACGTAGTACACGAGCGGGTCGATACCAGCGTCGGCCAGCAGCGGCATGGTCTCCTGGACGAAGGCGTAGGCGACCGCGCTCTCCTGGATGACGATGGTGAGGTCGGGGGTTCCCTGCGCAGCGCGCAAGACATACAGACCCTCGGCCGCGGCCTCGGGCGCGGCCAGGCCCAACGCGGCCCTGTCGAGGACCATCTCGTTGGGCCGTGTGACGAACGCTGAGATCAGCGCTGGCCGGGCGGCGAAAGCCGCTGCCACCAGCGTCCAGATCTCCTGCGGCTCCCACGGCGTGAGGGAGATGGCCGTGTCATCGGGGAAGTTCTCCTGGACCAACTGGAGCGCCTGAGGATCGGCGTGAGTAGGCCCGTCCTCGCCCGTCTTGAGGCCGGCGTGACCGCAGACGAGCACCATGGGCTTGTACGGCGCGCCGGTGACCGAAGCCTTGGCTTGTGCGCCGATGCAGTGCAGACGCCCGGCGACGTGGCCCAGAGCCGCGATGAAGGCGCCGTAGCTGGATCCCACACCGATGTTGTGGCCGTAGGAGGTGAGGCCTGACAGGACGCCGGCGATGGCGTCCTCGCAGATGCCGCCCACCGAGAGAAGCCGAGCCTCGGGGTTGGTGGCGGCGTTCCAGTAGCCGTCCGGGAAGCCCTTGGCGATGGTGTTGACGCTGGTGGAGCCGAGCAGGTCGGCTGACGCGGTGAGGAAGGCGCCGTTGGATGCCTGGTTGAGGTGGTGGAGAGCGTCAGCAAGCGCCTGGCGCAGCGTGGTGGACGAGCCAGGCGTGAGGGCCAGCTCTTGCGGGGTCTGGGTGGCACCGGCCGCCGCGGTCGTGTACACAGCCTCAACGTTGGGCGCGCCGGCTCTCGGTGCGCGACCGCGTGCCGCGAGCCGCTCCTTGGACGCCGTGAGGCGGGCAGCCATAGCCGCGGCGGTGTCGGTGTCGTCGGCGACAGTGTGCCGGACGAGTTCCAGAGCGTGCCAGAAGCACTCCTCGATGACCTCTTTCTTCTTGCCGCCCTCGCAGCGCTGCTCGCCGGCCGGGCATGTGGGCAGCAGCGGCTCGCCGCCTGTGAGCGGGGTGAGCGCCTCGTAGAAGCCCTCTGAGCACAGCTTGTGCCCGGCGCCGTGCGACGCCTTGCCCTCGATGCCGTAGTGCCACCCCTTCTGGGTGCGGTACACGATGGCGGTGGGCTGACTGTTCTGCAGGGACAGCGCCTGCCGCTGTGCGGCGACCACCTGCTGGAAGTCGTGGCCGTCGGGGACGTAGATGACGTTCCAGTCGTGCAGGAAGAACAACTCCTTGGGATCCCACTGCACGTAGTCGCCGGGCACGTCGCCCTCACGGCAGACATGGTTGCTGTCGATGGACGCCTGGTTCCAGTCGAGGTGGAGGATGGCGTTCGACAGCGACGCGGTACCCGCAGCGGCGAGCGCCTCGACGACGCGACCCGGAGTGAGGCCGCCCTCGCCCTCTGAGATGTGGACGCGTGGGGCGTCGGCGCCGAAGCGGTCGCGGGCGCCGAAGGCGAGGCCCAGCGAGCTGGCCACGCCCACGCCCGAGGCGCCGGTGGAGAGTCTCACGAACGGCGTGGCCGGTGTGGGGTGGCCGTCCAAGGCCTTTGAGCCGAACTGCTTGAAGAGGGG